>JBDLRR010000035.1:0-14745 GCA_039799985.1 Pseudomonadota bacterium
CTCCTGAAATGACAATTCGCACATCACTCGGGCAGCTCTTCGCAATATTTCCGGTCAATTCACTTTTGAACGTTGTGCACTGCCTGTGGGGCTTGGTGGGCATTGTGGCCTACACATCAGCGAAATCCTCGAAGTACTTTGCAACCTGGAGCGGATACGGAGCTGCCATCCTTTCGGTTCTGGGGATGATGAAGTTTTCAAATACATTTGGAGGATTGCTGCCACTGTACAGTCACAACATATGGCTGCATGGAATCATGGCACTGGTTTCAACACTCTACGCCAGTCGAAAAATTCAGGATGTGCTGGGAGTAAAAACGACAAGCGATCAGGTCGACCAATTTGCCGCGGCGCGCAAGAGCGCACAGGAACGCAAGCCCAAAGACCTCGACAAAGCGGGTTGATCAATTCCACAAATCATTTCCGGCGCTGCTCTCGTCTTGTCCGTCAATCATAAGATTATCGTCATCGAGAGCAGTCGCCGATTCCTTCTGTAAATTTGAAACACTCAGCCCCAAAAGACGAATACGGCGATTGCCAGCCTCGGTCTTGTGCAGCAACAGTTGGCGCGCGGCGTCGAAAATTTCACTTTCAGAATCTGTCATTGAAGCAAACGATTGGCTGCGGGTGATTTGCTCGAAATCGTGATATTTGACCTTCAACGTCACAGTTCGCCCAACCAGACTGCGGCGCTGCAGATCGCGCGACGTTTTTTGCGCCAATGCCTCCAGCTCTTCAAGCAATCGAGGCAAATTCACCAAATCCTCGGAAAATGTTTCTTCCCGCCCGAGCGATTTTCTTTTCCGGCTTGTGTGAACCCGTCTCTCGTCGATGCCTTGTGCGCAGTTGAAGATCCACCCGGCAAATGAACCCAACCTGGCTTCCAGCTCGTCGAATGGTTTTGCGAGAACATCTTCGCAGGTGCGAATGCCCATGCTGTTCAGTCGTTTTTCGGTAGCCGGGCCAACGCCAAACAATCTTCGGACCTCGAGCGCCTTCATGAACTCGGCGACCTTCTCGGGCGGAACGACTGTCAGACCGGCAGGCTTACGCCAATCTGACGCAATTTTTGCCACGAGCTTGTTTGGAGCGATGCCAACCGAACATGACAATTGCAGCTCCGAAGCAACAGCCGCTTGAATGTTTTTACCAATCTGGACGGCATAAAGTCCTAGGTTGTTGTTGGTGACGTCAAGAAATGCCTCGTCCAGTGAAAGAGGCTCGATGAGTTGGGTGTAACGCGAAAAAATCTCACGAATTTGTTGCGAAACTCGCGAATATTTTTCGAAGTTTGGTGGCAGAAATACAGCATCACGACAAAGACGATAAGCTTTAGCGCAAGACATGGCCGAGCGGATTCCAAATCGCCGGGCTTCATAGCTTGCAGTGCAAACAACCGCCCTTGATTGAGGAGAACCACCAATGACAAGCGGCTTACCGGCGAGATCAGGGTTGTCGCGGACTTCCACTGCCGCATAAAATGCGTCCATGTCTACATGGATGATCTTTCGCTTAAGAAGCGATGGGTGAATGTCCTTCAAGAGACCGCCTTGCCGATGGTTTCCGCTTCAACACATTTTCTACCATAGGAAAGGCGAAATTCAATTTTGTTGGCGAAATTGCGAGAAATGAGTTGAGGATTCCTTCCTTTATTCCCCACGCATGCGGTCTTCAAACGCGGCCAGTGCAACCTTGGCGCCCTCACCCATTGCAATGATGATTTGCTTGTAGGGTGTTGTCGTCACGTCACCCGCGGCATAGATTCCCTTGGCGGATGTTCTACCTTTGCCGTCGACCTGGATCTCGCCAAAATTGCTAAGCTCAACCGCCTCTCGGACACTCTCGCTGTTGGGAATGAGTCCAATCTGCACAAACACGCCATCGAGATTGAGCAGCTTGAGATTACCCGTGACACGGTCCTCGACTTCAATGTTGGTGACTTTGCCGCCGTCGCCCATAACCCGCGCCGTACGTGATGACACCATTATTGAAACATTCGACAGGGACTTGAGTTTGTCGACCAGGACCTGATCTGCCTTGAGCGCATCGGCGTATTCAATCAACACCACATCACTGCAAATTCCCGCCAAGTCGATGGCTGCCTCGACACCTGAATTGCCGCCACCAATCACTGCAACCTTTTTGTCTTTGAAGAATGGGCCATCGCAGTGAGGGCAATAGGCCACTCCGCGCCCCAGATATTCGCTTTCGCCAGGAACGTTGAGTGTTCGCCATTTTGCTCCGGTGGCGACGATCACTTGCCCTGCCTGCAACAACTCTCCGCTTTCCAGTTCGATTTTCTTGACACTGCCATCAACCAACCGGCGCAATTTCCGGTGCTCAAAGATGGCAACAGGATAACTCCTCACGTGGCTTGCTAGCCCTGCGGACAATTGCGGACCTTCGGTGTACAAAACGGAAATCAGATTCTCGATGCCTTTGGTTTCGTTCACCTGGCCACCGATTTTTTCTGCCACCAGGGCCGTCTTGAGCCCTTTGCGGGCGCTGTAGATGGCAGCCGAAACACCGGCGGGCCCACCACCCAAAATTGCAACGTCGAAAGTTCCCAGGTTCTCTTCTACTACTGCGTTTTGTGGCTCGGTGCCGAGTTCTTGTTCCAGTTTGGAAAGAACATCCAACAGAGATCCTCGGCCACTGTGAACGAGCTTGTCGCCAACAAAAACTGCCGGCACGCCCTGAATATTCAGCCTATCGAGTTCCTCTTGAACCATACTGCCTTCAACCATGCTGTGGCGAATGCGGCCGCCATAGATGGCAACTTGATTCAATGCCTGAACAACGTCGGGACAATTTTCGCAGCTCAAGGAAACGTAGGTACGAACTTCTGCATTGCCGGAAATCCGCGCCATCCGGGCCTTGAGGCCATTGTCGAGTTCTCTTCCTGCGCCTCCTGCATTGAGAATTGCGAGGATAAGAGAACTGAATTCGTGGCCACCGGGGATTCCCACGAAGCGGACACCGGTGGTGGATTTGTTTCTGAAGATTTCAAAGGTCGGAACCTTCGCATCACCGCCGACGACAACGCTGATTTTTTCTGAACAGGAGGCCACGCCGTTGAGAAGGTCAAGCATTTCTGCCTGTTTTTCGTGATTTGTGGAGGCAACCCGGAGTTCGATTGAGTCGCCAAGTTTGGCGAAGTAGTCTTTCAGTTGTGAACGAATGTCTTCTGACAGCATGGTGTCCTCCTGCTCTGTCTGCTTGTGCTGGAATGCTGAGTCGGTGTTAGACCGACTCAGATTTTTCCAACCAGATTGAGGCCTGGCTTGAGCGTTTCTTGTCCGGGTTTCCACTTGGCAGGGCAAACTTCGCCAGAGTGGCTTGCGACGAATTGAGCAGCCTGGACCTTGCGCAGAAGTTCTTCCGCATTGCGCCCGATGCCATTGTCGTGAATTTCTGCAACCTTGATGAGTCCTTCTGGATTCACAACAAAGGTTCCGCGATTGGCGAGTCCTTCGGCTTCAATGTGAACACCAAATGCGCGGCTCAAATGACCTGTTGGATCAGCCAGCATTGGAAACTTGATCTTCTTGATGGTTTCGGAGGTGTCGTGCCATGCCTTGTGGGTGAAGTGCGTGTCTGTACTTACAGAGTAAATTTCAACGCCGAGTGAACGGAACTTTTCGTAATGGTCGGCCATGTCACCCAGCTCTGTCGGGCAGACAAACGTAAAGTCGGCTGGATAAAAGAAAAAGATCGACCATTTTCCCTTGAGGTCATTTTGAGTGATGGTCTTGAAGCTGTCGTTGACGTAAGCCTGAACGCTGAAATCGGTGATTTTGGTGTTGATAATGTTCATCATGGCGCACCTCGAATAAATGGAGAGTTCTGCGGGAGGCAGCCCTCTGCTTCCCACACTTGAATCATCGCCATTTTTTTTGATAACGAAAGTCGATTATTTCTATCGGTCGATAGAGATTGTCTATCGAGCTACTCTCTCTTGGCGGACGCCGATTTGAACAACATGATTGGCAAGATGTTCGAGCCACTCGTACTCAAAAAGCATTACTTTGGGGGCGTAGGGAGTTTCTTCGCCGGTTTTGGATACGTCGTAGTCATATAATCCATCAGAGCCGTAGAACTCGGAATTTCGAACGTAAAAGACGCCTTGGTTGCGGCAACCGCCGGCTTGCAAATAACTGCTCTTGAGCTTGTTCCCCCTGCTCCGTGAATCCTTGGCCTTCTTCAAATACTCAGCTCGCTTTTGGGCGGAGTCGGTTTGAGCGGCCTTGGCCATCCAGTCACGCGTGAGTTCTTCAAAATACTTGATGGAGCTTTCCACGAATCCGCACTGGCGGTTTTCGCGATTGTCGTCGAAACCAACAACAAATACTGAATGCCAAAAACCCTCGTGGTTGTAGATCACCTGCACCGGAGCCTGATTTTGGACCAATGCATCTTTGACCTGTTCAACAATTCCCGGAGGATTGAGTCCGACGTTCCATTGATCCGACTCCGGATCTGCATAAATGACCGTACGGTTGAACTTGGGCAACTCGACGTGTCCTTTGGTCACGGATTTGAGATTGTCGAACCAGTTGATAATCACGCCGTAACTGCTTCCGTTCTGATTCGCCGGCGCAGGGAAAATGTCGCCTTCGGAATCTTCGCGATACCAACCCTTGGTGAACGGATAAACAGAATTAAGAATACCGCGCCCCGTCGCGTTGAGAATTTCGATGCTGTCGGTCTTCCAATTTTCAACATTTTTAGTGTTTTTCTTCAGCCCCGATGCGTTGATCACATGCCTTTCGGAGAGATCGAGTGGGCCATTTGAGGCACGCGAGGCATAGGGATTCAGTCGAGCCAGCCACCATTCGGCCACACCCGTGAGAGTCATATAAAGACAACTGCCAGCATCTTCCTGGTGGGGTGAAGGAATGATGTAAGGTACAAGCTGATTGAAGCCGCCCAGCGTGGAAATATCTTTCACAACTTCAGGCTTGTAGTGGGTGGGTGTCGCAAGTGCAGCGCTTGTCGCAAACGACACAACAGCAAACAACACGAGTTTATTGGCTAGAATTCTTGGCCGGATGCGCATCAACCAGTCTCCCACTTCCCTGAATTGGCCCGAACTTTAAGCACATTGACCCGCCTGCGACAAGAGGAAGCCCTCAAATGTCAACGCAGAAGTAAAAAGTTAAATAATTTCGGAAAATTGGTTTTTTGATTCAATGAAAAGTCGAATATTTCCGATACGTCTCATGCAGGAGAGCAAACTATGAAAATTTCGTTAGTTTCTTTGGGAGTTGTTTTTGGCTTGGTTGCTTGCGGGCAGTCGGAGTTCAATTCAACCCCGGGCGCGAAGAAAATCGGAACCAAAGCAAAAACCGGAGCCGAAGGCATTGGCGACGGAAGCAAATCGGCCAACGGTGAAGGCGTCGGCAAGAACCAGGACACCTTCACGGCTTCGGCGACTTCCGGAAAGGTCGACATTGCATGGTACGTCGACCAATCAGGCTCAATGACAACAGAAGCACAAAACGTTCAGAACAATCTGGCCAACTTCTTTAATCTGGTTGGCAAAGAAGTGGACGCCCGCTACGCGCTGGTTGCGAATTCCACCGGCAGCAACGCCATCAAGATTCCCGTCGCCGATGCAAATCATATCCAGGTTGAGCAATTCATTGCCAGCAACAACGCACTTGAAATTGCCATCAGCACGTTCATACCCGCCGATATTGCTGTTCAACCATCACTGGACCCCAACAATCCCACCAGCACCAAATTGACAAGGTATCCGGTTCAGGGGGCGCTGAAGAATTTTTTTCGACCCGATGTTTTGCCCGTCGTTGTTGTTGTGACCGATGACAACGCCAGAAGAGTCAACGAAACGAATTTTCTTGCGCTTGCCACGCAGGCTCTGGGCCGTGAACCGAAGTTGTATGCTTGGCGTGGCAACAAAAGCCTGCCGGCAATCCCGGGTGCCCAGTGCAACGTTGCAAACAATGGCGTGGCCTACGAGGTCATCTCGGCAGCAACTGGTGGCGAGGTATTCAACCTGTGTGAACCCGACTGGAAAAACAGCTTTGCCAAGTTGACACAAAATATCATTCAAGCTGCGAAAAACTCGTTCACTTTGAGCAAACCGGCAACATCAATCGTTTCTGTGACAATCGATGGCAAACTGATCGACAAATCAAAAGTGAGCTTGGCTGGCAATGTTGTGACAATTGCACCGACTGAGTTTGCGGGCACGGCTAAAGCGACAATTGTTGTGAACTACAACTGAAAGAAAAGCGCGAAATTCGAATCTAAAAAATAAAGACTTGAGTCACCAACATACTGATACAATTGGCGTATAAAAAATACATCAAGTTTTTATCAAACTGCGCCGATACCTTCGCTATGATTACGAAATCCGGTGCAAAAATATTACCTTTTCTGCTGGCCTTGGTTGCATGCAAGGCAACGTCCACCTCGGGATGCTTGTCGACAAGTTCAGAAAGCCTCAAACTTGCTGAGTCGTACCCGTTTGTACAGGGCGGTTATATCCAGTTGGGTGACAAGGCTTGCAATGCCTCTTTCGACGTTGCTGGAGTTTCGGCCGACATCATCAAACTAAGGGCATGGTCTGCCCGGCATTGCCGAGCAGAAAACGGAATCGAAAACGGACGCACGCTGGTGCATTTGTATTTCAACGACACCAAAGAGCGTACTGCCGGATACGTCAAGAACATTCCCGCGCGGGAGGAATTTTCCACCCGGGCAAGCGCACTTGCAGCAGAACTGAAGTCGATGGGTGTTCCATTCGAGATCAACGCCAAGTTTCTTATGGCCATGAAGATTCCCACTTTTGCGGGTGCAGATGCGTTGGACCCCAGGGCTCTTGAGGATTCGACATCGGCCCTGCCAACAGACCGCGAGAACCTGGTTTGTCAGAACGAAAACATCGCACCCCGTTTTTCCACGCTTGGCAATTGGTCGGACCTCTGCTGGAGCGCGTTGGACGTTGGCCATTACGACGTCGAAATCCGTCGGCAGGACACCAAGCCTGAGGATTTCAAATTTCTCAGCGAGAAACTGGCAGAGAGACAAAAGCTGGCGGCCGAACGCCTCAAAAGCAAGGGAAATATTGCCGTTTTTGCTGCCGATCAGCGCAAACAATTTGAATCCATCCAGGCCATGGTGCGCATGCAACAGGCTGCACCGCTCGCCTATTTTTTGAGTTTTGATCACTGCCGCATTGCTTCGAGCGGAACGAGCTTGTCGGCATATCTGTGTAAAAATCAGGTTGCGCTGATTGACATTGCTGCCAGACATTTCGTTGAATCCGACGAAACCGGCGCAAAAATCAACATCTTTGACAGGCTCGCCAAGGGCAAAGACTATCAGGTTGCTGCGATTGAACTCGCGGGATTAAAACAAGGACGTCGTCTGCCGGTCGACAAGACTCCAATGACTTACGACGCAATGCTGGAGAAATCACGGGCGTATGCATTCGATTTTCACTCCGACTATCTGGTTACCGCAAAATTGGCGATGCAAAAGCTGGTCGACAGGGTCAAGAGCAATTCGATAGACGCAGACAAATACTACTTGTCGTCTGCTTTTATTGTCAGCAGCAATGTTCAATTGAAGTCGGGAAATGCTTTTGGCGACCCTGCATTTGCCCAATTTCGTCTTTCAGACATCAGCGAAAAACAAAATTCAATCCGGATTGCGATCGACACCTCTGGCACGAGAGCGATCGACAACACCATTCATGGCATTACCCAGTTCGGAACCCTTCGACTCGGCATTCCTCGTGAAGATGAACGAGTAACCTTCGGTCAAACAGACAGTGGTTCGCTGCTGACTTTTGCAGGTTTCGTTCCGTTGATGGTTCTCAACACTGTCGACGACAAAGGCGTGTCGGGCGGAGCATCAATCCTGGCATTGCCTGAAGCACAACCCGAAGTGGTTTCTCCATCGACCACTGCGGTCAGCAAAATTCCGAATTCCAACGACGCCAGCAAGAAGAAAAAGAGCAGTGTTCAATACTCGGCCTGCCGCTGACCAACACCAAACTAAAAATTATTAAACTGATGAAAAAACTTCACCTGCTCCAAGGAGCATCAAAACCTGCCAGACTGACTTCCTCACGTCGTGATGCCGTGAAGGCGATTCCTTTTTCATAGTAAGCTGCTTCATTGATGAAAACAGGCCAGGTTTTTTCGCCATTCCAACAGTGTGTTTTGCCATCAAAGTCCAGAAAAACCGGCTGTCCCGGGAGCAGTTCCTGAAAATCACGCCCCTGCAATTCGGGATGCACCATGGCCGAAGGCAAACCGTCGGACGCGCGCGGATAATCAATGTGCCTGCTGAAGACAAACAGAGGCACACTCTTGGGAAGTGTTGGCCTGACGCCGCAATTCCACATCTCCACAAAGTCCAAGCAATGCCTGACCAGATTTGAGGTTTCCTGGACCCGAAGGGCATGCAGAACACCATTGGCAACCGGCCCGACTTCAATGGCGAACCCATTTCGCGCCAAAGAATTCAAGAACCCCGGTCGTGATGAGGGCTCTTCCCATACATAGGCTCTGACGTCGGAAAGCTGCGAGCGAAGGTATCCATACAGCAAGATGTTGAACGGATCTCGATTGGTGAGGACAAGGCTCAAACCCATTTCTGCTGTGGTGGTGTGGAGATCAAAGATGACGTCCGGTGCTTTTCCACCACATTTTTCAAAAACTTCCTGTTCAATCTGGCGGGCAAGGTTCAATTCAAAAGCTGCCGGGTTGTCAACAGGTCCAGTGGGACTGAAACTGCGGTTGAGATCACGCTCAACGTATCGACGACAAACGTCAAAGGCGCGCCGGTTGGCAAAGAGTGGGATTGTTTGAAAAGACGGACGGCTAATTTCAGATGCATTTGACAGCCAATGACGGGCAAGAAAAGCACCTGTGAATTCGTTTCCATGGGTACCGCCGGAAACCAGCACATATTTTTGCTTGTTGATTGGATTCGAGGATAAGTGATTTGTCATTTGGTCACAGCTTTCATGACAGCGTCCACGGCAGCATTGAAATCAAATGCGCAGTGTCCTGGTGCATCGGTGAAACTTGCTTGCAAGGGTAAACCCATTTGTGCATATTTTGTAAGCCCTGCACGCACTTGTTCAAATAAAAAATCAGATTTTCCGATCTGAACAAAAAGTGGAAAATCTTTGTCGAGCTTGTTGAACCCGACAATTTTCTCTTGACCGGGCCACGAACCTCCGCACAATGCCAAAGCACGGCCCTTGAACAGATGAGCATGGCGAGGATAAAAATCTCCCATCAAAAAGGTCGCACCCGCAGAAATTCCAACCAAAAAAATATTCGACAAAGCCTCGGAAGATGGGGATTGCCAGGCTGCAGGAAGATCCTTTTTTATCAACTCGAGCAAATACTCATCCTGACGCTCGCCAGCGGCGGTTTCGAAAGGCCAGTTGCGGTTGCGCGTTGGCGCAGCAGGGATGGCAAGTCGCAAACGGTGCTTGCATGCCGAGACACTTAACATCTGCGCAACTTCCTTGATGCTTGCAGCTCCACCACTGCCATGCAGGACGACCATCGTTCCGTTCCATTTTCTGACTGGATTACGGCCGACAGTCTTTGCCTCTTGGCATTCAGACAAAACGACGTCTGATTCGGAAAAACCAGATTTTCTTGTTTTCAAAACAGACAAGGAAAACTGCGAGGATGAGGAGGCAACTGAATTGAAATCAACCAGAGTCAGGCAGACAAAAATCAAAGCCGCGAATTTGAAATTGATCACTCAGGCCTCCTGTTCTTGGCACTGAAGATCGCGGCTTGGTTTTGTCAGCGAAGCGTACACGCGCTGGAGGTCAGCGTGAACTGTCGGCTGAGTCCACCCAAGACCTTGACTCTTTGTCCAGCAGCTGCACTGGGAAATCCAACGTAGACCTTGTATCTGCCATTTCCTGCCACGGTGGCCAGCACCTGAAAACCACCCTTGCCCATTGATTCTGCAACATATTGGCCAGCATCATCAACTACCAGCAAAGCAGCTTCGCTCACGCTTCCAGAGGCGTGGGTTGCAACACAGAGCGCCACAAGGCCGCTCATTTCGAGCGTTGCACTGACAACGGCAACCGGTACTTCATTGAAGCAATAGTTACTGACAATCAGGGTTTGCGGAAGATTCGTTGCACAGTTTCCAGACTCGGCAAAAGTCGCGACGGGGGCGCTGGTCGCTGAAAAATTCCAATTGAGAGTCGTTTGTGATGCAAGCTGAGAAGAACTGTTGCCTTCATTGCGTCCACAGGCTGTGAACAACAGGGCCAAAACCCCAAAAATCGCCGACAAATGTGCCTTCATAATCAAACCCCGCAAGAGAATGTCTGCTTGAAATCCAAGCTCGAAGGCTGCGGGGTTAACTCAGAGACAATCGCCTGACAAGAGAAAAAAAGATATGATTACCGAAGATTATCTTGATTGATTGGCCAATCCGCGGCTGCTGCCGGTCGGGTATCCTCAGGGAGCCGGTTGAGGCTTAACGCCCCGCCACTCAAAAACAATATTGTCTGCCAATTTTGAAGCTTTGTTGAATTGCTCTTCTGTGCGAACAGTCCAGACCATCAGCGGCTTTTGAGCCCGAATCCTCTGCGACAATTCTTCAGTCAAGTCTTTGATATTATAGCTTACAAATTCGCAGTCCGGGGCAATTCCGGGACGCAGGTTCGTGAGCCCCTCGGACTGCTCAGGAGTCAGAAAGGCAAAATCGGGGTCCTTCCGGTGGTTGCAAGATACAAAACCGACAGGCCACTTGTCCGAGGCTGAGCGCAATCGCAGAAGTTCGGTCACGGAAAACGGATTGAAGCTCTTCAAAGCCACAGGACCATTATAGGTCACGAGCAACTCGGCCACCTTGCGCTCAAGTCGTCCATTTGTGTGGATTCCGTGACTGGAAAACGACTTGAGTTCGATAATCAGCGGTCGCCGTCCCTGCACATACGCAAGAACGCGTTGTAGGGTTGGAATACCTTCACCGCTGGTGCCAAGCCGCATGCTCTGCAACTCGATGGCACTCATGTCTGCAAACAATTCGCTGCGCGAGCACATGCGCTCAAGAGAATCGTCGTGGAAGACCATGACCTCTCCATCACGCGACAACATGACGTCGAGCTCACACGCGAATCCCTGATTCACGGCTTCAAGAATAGCAGCAAGAGAATTCTCGGGGGTGGCGCCCGAATTGTCGAAGTATCCACGGTGCGCGATTGGATGCTCTTTGAGAAAATCTACTGACACGCGACTCATTGCGTTTCCCCCGAATACTTCCAACCCTCAAAGAAAGCCAACGTCTGACACATGACACGCTGACGAATCTCATCGCGCTCCTGAAGAAGTTCATGTTGTGCCTTGGCTTCGTATGCCAGTATAAAACTAGACTGGCTGTGTTCTGCAAATCTCACAAAATTCGACTTCACGACCTGGTCTTCTCCCGCCTGCCAAACCAACAAGGGGCAGCGAACGAAGCGAGGAAATTCGAGATGAGCAAGCCGTCTTTCCACCCGCAAAGCCTCATGCAGCCAGCCGAAACTGGGCGAACCAAGTCTGATGTGTGGATAGGTTTTGAAAAGCTCCCTGTTCCAGTCGCGACGAGCGGCACAATTGGTCAAATCGAAACCGTAAGACACAAGATCGATATCCTTGCCGCCGGGAATGTATTCCTTTTCACGCCCAGCGCGAACACCCTGCGCAATCATCAATTCGACGATGACCTTTGGATAGGGTTTGAGAATCAATTCGACCATGGGCGCCGTGAAAACAGCCGCGGCAGGTTGCATCCTTGACTGCGAAAGCCAAAGTGAAGAAACAGTTGCTCCCATGGAATGGGCGAGCAAAAACAGCGGACCCTTTCGACGCGGCTCAACGACTTGAGAATAAAAAATTGAAAGGTCATTTATGTAGGCCTGAAAAGACTCAACCCATCCGATTTGGTTGTTTTCAAGCTCACGCTGCGAAAAGCCTTGCCCACGATGGTCATAGCAAATGACGTCGTATCCACGGGTAAAGAAATCGTAGGCAATTTCAGCATATTTTGCATGCGATTCATTGCGTCCTGAAACGATCATGAGAGTTGCTGTGGATGACTCCGAACACCACGCGCGCGCACTCAATTTCACACCTTTGACGCCGGTGAAATCGCATCGCTCTGCCAGCTGATAAAAAGGCTCGATGTGTTTCGAATGGAGTTCCCGCAGCTGTGTTTCACGATTCATGAATGGAATCGGAGCAAAATCAGCAAGACTCCGCACTTGTTCAGCGGACTTTGAGGGAGTTTTGCGATTTTTTCCAGATGCTTCAGGAGCCATAGTGATTTAGCATACCTTACATTCCGGTAACTTCAATCTTATCGATCCGCCATCCCCAGTCACCGACAAATTTGTCGGTGGTGAACTCAAGATACACTTTCTCACCAAGCACAAATCCGCTCCAGAAAGAACCAAGTTGACCACTGAATCTATGCACGGCTTGTCCAAATTGATCACGAACGACAAGCATGTCTGTTGATTGGGTCGAAAACTGATCAAAGTGCAGCCGAAAGGCTTTTGCCCCCTCTGGAAGCCTCATCTCATAGCTTTTTCTGATCGACGATCTGTACGGATGCTCGCTCTCCAGAAGCTGGATGAGCACTTGCCGCTCACCGAGGGGTGTCTCAATTCTTTCCCCACTCAAGCCCCTCAGAGCATTTTTGAAACTGAGACGCCTCGCACTGCCGCTGAAAACTGTCAAACCAGTTTTTTCGTCGGCACCTTCAATGATCCGCATTTTTATCTGCTGGCTCGTGGATTCCGGCGATTGTGCCCTCAATTGGGCTGCAACTGCCGCAACCAGCGGGCAAGCTTGGCTGGTTCCAGAGCGGAAAGCGTATTGGCCCTTTGGAGCCGTGGATAGAATCGCTTCACCCGGCGCAAAAATGTCGATGGAGGTGCCGTAATTTGTGAAGCTCGCCGCAATATCACGATTGTCGCTCGCACCCACCGAAATCTGGTTTTCGAGCCGATATGAGGCAGGATAACTCGGCTCGAGGTCGATGTTCCGCCTGAAATTTCCTGCAGCAGAAACCACAAGAACGTCTTTCCGCCGAGCATAATCGATGGCCTGGAAAATGGCTTCCGAATACGACTGCGTTCCGAAACTTGCAGATATCACCGACGCACCATTGTCGACCGAATAACGGATCGCTTGGGCAATTTTCTCAGAACTCACCGAAGGCCTTGCACCTGAAAAAATCTGCAGGGACATCACCCGAAAACCATTCCAAGGTGATGCAATTCCCTCTGCATTGTCGGACTTTGCCAGCAGCAATCCTGCCAAATGAGTACCATGCCCCAGGGCATCAACCTGATGCGGCGAGTCCTCGGCAAAACTCCAGCCACTGACGTCATCGATGTAGCCATTACCGTCGTCATCGACGCCATTGTGAGCCTTGTCCTGCCCCAGGACGTCGAATCCACTTTCGCCCGTATTCACAAAAAAACGCGATGAATCTAGGTCGGGATGCTGAAAGTCAATACCGGAGTCGATGAGTGCAAGTACAACCTGACCAGTCTTGTTGACCAAGGGAAGCACGTCGGGGAGTCCGATGTCGGCACCTTTTTTGCCTTCATCTGTGGACGGAAAAGACTGACCCGTATTGTACAAGTACCACTGTTTTTGAAACAGGGGATCAGAGAAATGCATGCCTGAAATTTGGGGCATCTTTGCAGTCTCTGCCCGAAACCAAACACTTTCTGCAAAGTGAACAAGGTGCTCTCCGGATGTGAGAACACCTTGATTGACTTCCTTCAATCCGACGACTTCTGTTTTCGATCTGTCTATTTCACAGCCGGCGGAAATCGTCAGAAGCAAAGCTGCTGAAAAAAGACTTTCAACTGCCCAGGTCATCTTCATTCTTCAGCGGACGCACGATGCAACCGACTGGCGTCCGACACAGCCTGTGATCCATTCTCGCACTTTGGGATGAGCAGGAGTGCAGTCAGCAATCGCCTGATGTGCTGGCCCCCTCACAACTGGACCAAGCGCAATGGCAACCGAAACGCCGTTACCGGAGCCGTCGTATGGGACCCACAATGTTCCTCCTGCTGCAGCAGCCCGACCCGCTGGCAACCCAGGGATTGGCGAATGCCAAGACAACTTCGACTTGAGTTCGCCTTCGTCAAAAACAAACATGGGGCTCAGATAACTTGAAGGCGATGGCACTTCGCCTGTTGAGAACGCAGGAGAGGAATCAACGGAGACCGAACTGAATGCGAGTTCTTTTTTGGTCTGATAATCGCTGAGCTTGGCAGCGAAGCCCAAAATATACTGCTCCTTGGCTGCCAATGCCGTGCCATTGGAATTGGCTTTGCGCCAAATCACGTCAACCGCGCCGCTCGCACCGCAATTGTAAATACGCTCATGCCGGAACTGCGCATCGTAACTCGCAGGTCTGCCTGCAGGCCTGAGGTCCAGATTTGATGCAGCTGGATTCGCACTTGCAGTCGGAGCATTCACAGGCTTGGGTGTTGCAGACACAACCGGACCGCGATCTCCTTTGAATCCGTGTGAGCCATCGGCCACAAGATAGGTTTTCATTCGTTCGCGCAAAACGTCGCTCACAGGCTCACAATTGAATTCGAGGGTTTTGCCCTCGCTCGTGATGATAAAGTAGCGATTGGCAAATGCTCCCGCATCTTTGCTTTTGGGAATGGTGAGAGTCGCACCGGTGATGTCGTTGAACTTGTAGTCG
>JBDLRR010000036.1:0-22175 GCA_039799985.1 Pseudomonadota bacterium
TGCTTCGTTCCGTCAACAGAAATCACAACAAAAAAAATGATTTTCGATTTTGACCAGACAGGTTTGGGATCGGAGGCTCTGGTGCCAGTGGCAGAGGAAATGATTCTTGCGAAACAGGCACCGTTTGAGTTCAAGGTCTGGATCTACAACAAAGCCACACCCATGCCTGGTGATCCACAAGCTCTCGCGACCTGGATCACCACCACCAACACCAACTTTGAATTTATCGTGAAATACGTAATTTTGCCCTGACGAAAAATAGGTGGCGCTGAAAACTCAGAATTTGCAGCTTCCGGGCACACGCGGGAAGGGAATCACGTCGCGCACGTTGCCCATGCCGGTGATCCACACAAGCAAACGCTCCAGACCCAGTCCGAAACCACTGTGCGGCACACCACCAAAGCGGCGCAGATCGATGTACCACTCGAGATGTTCAGGCGAGAGACCCTTGGCCTTGATTTTTTCAATCAGGACGTCTTCACGATCTTCACGCTGCGAGCCACCAATCACTTCACCAATTCCGGGCATCAGCAGGTCCATTGCCCGCACGGTTTTGCCGTCGTCGTTCTGGTACATGTAGAATGCCTTCAGTACCGAGGGGTAATTGTAGACAATCGTCGGCGCCTTGAAGTGTTCTTCACACAGATAGCGCTCGTGTTCGCTCTTGAGATCTTCGCCCCACTCGACCGGATATTCAAACGAGCGGCCACAGGCTTTCAGGATGTCGACCGCTTCGGTATAGGTGACCCTCACAAACGGACGCTCGAGCGCCATCTTCAGATACTCACGTGTATCAACGCCATTGCGGGCGATGATGTTGTCGAGATCATCAGCGCAATTGTCCAAAACGTCTTTCACAACGTAACGGATCATGTCCTGCGCAAGCTGCATGTTGTCTTCAATTTCATAAAAAGCCATTTCAGGCTCAATCATCCAGAACTCCGACAAATGCCGGCTGGTGTTTGAATTCTCGGCGCGAAAAGTCGGGCCAAAGGTGTAGACCTTGCCCATACCCAGCGCGAGTGCCTCGGCCTCGAGCTGCCCGGTGACGCACAGCATTGCCTGCGAGCCAAAGAAGTCCTGCGAGAAGTCCACTCCACCGGCCGGAGTGCGTGGGAGTTTTTCCATCGGCAAAGTTGTAACCTGGAAGGTTTCACCGGCACCCTCGGCATCGGACGTCGTCAGCAAGGGCGAGTGGATGTAGTAAAAACCCTGATCTGAAAAAAACCGGTGAATCGCCTGACTGACCCGTGCGCGGATGCGGAACACACCCGAGAAGGTCGCCGTGCGACCGCGCATGTAGGCCACATCGCGCAAATATTCATAGGTCATGTCTTTTTTCTGCAGAGGGTATTTCTCGGGATCTGCAAACCCATAGACCTTCACAACGGTTGCCTGGATTTCGAACTTTTGCCCCTGCCCCGGGCTGGCCACCAACTGCCCCTCCACCCGAATCGACGCGCCGGTCGTCAAACGCGACAAATCGGCTTCATAATTAGGCAAAGCAGCATCAACAATAACCTGAATTGAACGCCCGCTCGTGCCGTCGTTGACCTCGAGGAACGAAAACTTCTTGGAGGCCCGCCGGGTTCTCACCCAACCGGCAATCGTCACTTTGCCCAGAGGCACGCGCTCTGCGTGGATGTCAGAGATGGATGTCAGATATTGTCGGGTGCTCGCCATGCCATGAAATCCTTTGTCCGAGGTAGGTCTTGTGCTACGCCTGAAAGCGTTAATGTGGCATACACACAGACAGAGTTCAACCAATGCAATCTGACTCACACGAACGTCCGGACCGATTTGAAAAGAGCTGGGAACTGGAACCCATGGGTGACCAACCACAGGCCATTGAAAGCCTCGTGAATGGCGTCGAGGCCGGGGTCAGTGAACAGATCCTTTTGGGTGTGACAGGATCGGGCAAGACCTTCACGATTGCCAACGTGATCGAGCAAACCCAAAGGCCGGCGCTCATTCTAGCGCCAAACAAAACCCTTGCCGCTCAGCTGTTCCAGGAATTCAAAGCGTTGTTCCCAAACAACGCAGTGGAATATTTCATCAGCTACTACGACTACTACCAACCCGAAGCATACGTGCCGAGCACCGACACGTTCATCGACAAAGTCGCCACCATCAACGAAGACATCGACAAGATGCGCCACGCTGCCACCCGCAGTTTGCTCGAACGCAGCGACGTGATCATCGTCTCGAGCGTGAGCTGCATCTATGGCCTTGGCGACCCTGAGGCGTACCTCAAGGCGATGGTCATGGTCGAGGAAGGTGAACGTATTGGCCGCGATGAGTTGCTCGCGCGGCTTGTCGAAATTCAGTACACTCGCAACGACATCAGCCTTGAGCGCGGCAAATTCAGGGTGCGTGGTGACGTTGTCGAAATCATCCCAAGCCACGAACGCGAAAAAGCGCTGAGAATTTCGTTCTTCGGCCGAAAAATCGAAAAGCTACATTGGATTGACGCACTGCGCGGAACAATCATCGAACGCGTCAAACGTTGCGCGATTTATCCGAGTTCGCACCATGTGACCGACCGCGAGCAACTCGAGGGCATCATCGAACGCATCTCGCTCGACCTTATTGAGCGCTGCGAGTGGTTCAAAATGAACGGGTATATTGTCGAGGCCCAACGCATTGAACAGCGTGTGCTTCACGATCTCGAGATGATGCGCGAAGTGGGTTACTGCCAGGGCGTGGAAAACTACAGCAGATATCTTGATGGTCGCCAACCAGGCGAGCCGCCCTCGACCCTGCTCGACTATTTCCCCTCGGATTTCTTGCTCATTGTTGATGAAAGTCACGTCACGATGCCACAAATCGGTGGCATGTACCGTGGCGACCGCGCCCGCAAAGAAGTGCTGGTGGAACACGGTTTCCGCCTACCCGCTGCGCTCGACAACCGGCCGCTCAATTTCGACGAATTCATGGTCCGCATGGGGCAAACCATCTACGTTTCTGCCACACCCGGAAAATTCGAACTCGAACGTTGCAATTGGCAAACAGTGCAACAAATCATCCGCCCCACCGGATTGCTCGACCCGATTGTGGAGGTGCGTCCGGCAACCCACCAGGTTGACGATCTGCTCAATGAGATTCAGTCGACGATCAAGAACAACGGTCGTGTACTGATCACCACACTGACCAAAAAGATGTCCGAGGACCTGACAAACTATTACAAGGACATCGGTATCCGCATCCGCTATCTGCATTCCGACATCGACTCTATCGAGCGCGTCGAAATCCTCCGCGACCTGCGCATCGGTCTTTTCGATGTGCTGGTCGGCATCAACCTTCTGCGCGAAGGCCTCGACCTGCCCGAAGTTCAGTTGGTGGGAATTCTCGATGCCGACAAGGAAGGCTTCCTGCGTTCGCGCACAAGCCTCATCCAGACCGTGGGGCGCGCGGCGCGCAACTCTCAGGGCAAGGTCATCCTTTATGCAGACAAAATGACCGAAAGCATTTCCGCCACCCTCTCCGAAACCGACCGCAGGCGCGAGATTCAGCGCAAATACAACGAAGAGAATGGCATCGTTCCTCAGACGATCATCAAAAAGATCCCTGAACAACTGCGCAAGATATACAATCTCGACACGCTCCCCGATGAAAATGATTTGGAAATTAAAATCGAACGGGCACTCGACGGAATCGATGACCGCACCGTCCTGACCAATCCCAAAAAACTCGACAAAGAGGTCAAACGGCTCACCAAGCAAATGCAAAAAGCATCACAGCAGCTCGAATTCGAGGAAGCTGCGGCATTGCGAGATCAAATCAATCTGTTGAAGGAAGTCGCCCTGCATTTGGGACAAGCCGCTGGAGAATTGCAAACAAATGGTCTCTAATGTGAAAAACGATGCCACTGGCGACGACCAGGATTTTATTGAACGTGTTGAATCTCCACGTGGGGTCAGGTTTCGAGCCTTGCCAGGAGTCCGCAACATTTGCCTCGAGATTTCCTATCGTGGTGAAGGATTCATGGGCTACCAAAGCCAGCCCCACGGGAACACGGTTCAAGACACCCTCAGCAAAGCTTGGTCAACCCTCACGCGCGAAACGACAACGCTCTATGGATGCTCGCGCCTGGACGCCGGAGTCCACGCACAGCAGTTTTTCTTGAACCTCTTCACCCGCTGCCCTCGCGAATGCGAAGACATCACCCGATCATTGAATGGAATCTTGAGATCCGGAATGAATGCCGCGATCTCGGTCTATCGATGTTTCGACGTTAGTCCCGACTTCAACGCCCGCTTCGACACCTTGGGTAAACACTACCGGTATCGGCTTTGGTATGGGCGTGGCCACCACGCTCAACTCACTCCGGCTGCATGGGCTGTGCGCAGCCGATCCTTCGACATCGATGCGCTCAACGAAGCCCTGCAATGCTGCGTAGGCAACCACGATTTTTCGGCGTTCCGTGCATCAGACTGCACAGCAAAATCAACTGTTCGCAGAATTGAACGCATTGCCGTGACCCGCGACGACCTTTACCCAGAGGCCCTGGTCCTGGATTTTTGGGGCGAGGGATTTTTGAAAAACATGATCCGCAACATCGCCGGCACCGCGGTTGAAATCGCCATCGGCAAACTCGCGACAGACACCTTCCATCAAGCCTTCAAACACTGCGACAGAACCCGCGTCGGCCAGTGTGCACCGGCGCATGCACTCACGTTGCAGAGGGTTTATTACGATGCCAAAGATTGGCAAACAGCGATTCTAAATCAAGGCTGAGCGCTGGCAAGCCGTCCTCATGACTCAATACACAAATCTGAGCCTCAATCGCACAAGACCATCATTTTTGAGGTTTGGAGAAATAAAAGCAGCCGATGGATCCAGCGCAGGATAATTTTGAAAACGAATTCGAAGTGATGCCAAATTATCAATGGTTGATTCAAGAAGAAGAGAGTGATTTACCGCAACAAATTTCGATGCCCAGGTTGTCAATCTGAGCAAATCTTTCTCTCCCTGAGTGCCATTTGCCTGTTGGTGGGTCAGACAATCTTCTCGGCCAAAGACACACCAGGATTTCCGCGGGCCGATAGCCAATGAGTCAGCGCGACCAAGGTGTTCTTCCAAAGTGCCGCTTCCCGGGAAGAACCTCGAAATGAAAAACGGATGAGAAAATTGAAGCGCCGTCTCTTTCGCTGACAAATCAGTCGTGGCATACCAACGACCATTGATAGCTACGCCAACCCTATGTTCAATTGTTTTGCCGAGGGGCCATTCAAATTCAAGATCATCGAGAAGTTCGGCACCACAGAATCGACTCAGGTCAGGAACCTTCGTCCGATCAAACGGTTGTGTTGTGGGAACAAATATCGAACCACTGCTGCTGACTCCCGCATTCATGAACTTCAAATCAACAATCTGCTCGGATTCAGAAGGACTCCCGCACCCTTCATGCGGAACAAAATATGTTTTGAGCATGGGCTCAAGAGTGACCTGCGCAGCAACAAAAGACCCATTGACAATGAGATTTTCGAACTGAAGCCGCACAGCCTTCCCTTTCATGATGGCATAGTCGGCTTCCGGAACCTCGAAATGAAAATCGACGAACGACAATGATGACAAAAACCAATTTGAGTTTTCAGTCCCGGGTGCACCAGCCACGCCGGAAGCGATCACCGAACTTGACGAGGGCGTTGCAGCCAAGGTTGCTCTGTCAAACGCCACCTGCCATTCCTGGGAAGCAGCAGAAATAGTGCAATGAATCGCACGCGTTCCGGGTGATTTGCCGTTTTCTTCCAAGTCCAAGCAAGATGCCCTGAGAGTCAGTCCACCCACGGTAACTTCCGGAATCTCAATTGGCGGCAACTGCACTTGAGTTTGAGTCGGATTGACATTTGGCTTGTCAGCCTCGGACGGCTGTAGCGTTCTACTCTTTTTATCTTGTCGGAATATACTCGCGAATTTCTGCACACCTGAGCACGACACATTCAGAACCACCAACGATGCAAGCATCAATTTGGCAATTTCTCCCAATATTTTTCTTGTTCCACTCTTCACGGCAAATCCTTTGAAGAACCGCAGCCAAGGACTTCAGACAGTTGCAACTGCTGTACCCTTGGACACGCCGCTTTATCCCTTCGAAAAAACTCATCCTATGGCTTTCACAACATCGAGCGTAAAACGGGTCCGCTTAACTAGGGTCTGATCGGTATTAAAAAGAGAATCTTGAAAAACAATTCACTCATTCTGATAAAGAGCTTTCCAGCAGAAAACTTTTTCGCATCATTTCTCCGCGCATAGGTCATGACGTGAAAAATGGTTGGGACGACGGAAGCCCATTCCGGACCTTCGCATTTGCCAGAGACGAATCAGCAAGATGCTTCACCTATTAAAAAAACATAAGTAGCCAGATCTTCTTAAAAAAACTCTTTTTCTCAATTTCATACGGAATTTGGCCGATACAGTGGGGCCAGATTTTCTGACAAGAAAGAGGTCTATCCATGGTTCGAATCCACAATGTTGCGCTTGCCAAGCCTCTCTTGTCAGCCATGATTATCGCCACAACCCTTGCGAATGGTTGCCGGCCAGCAGGAACAATCAGTGGCAACGATGGCGCTGAAATTCAATCAAATGGCCCACTGAAGTCTTTGAGCAGCCGACGTGCTCTGGTGACCGGCCATCTGGTCGCAATCGGCGGCAAAGGATGCAAGGTTCCAATGACTTCAAACACCATCGACGTTCAGGGTTGTGAATCTATGCCCTTATGCAGCGCAACCATTGTACGTGACACTGCCGTATCTGCGAATCCGTTTATCTTGTCTGCAGCTCACTGCTTTGATGACGACCTCAAGAATTACGACCAGCTTGATTGCAAAAAACGCAAGGAACCGTTGGATTCAAGGCGCACGTACGGTTTGTTTTTTTACTCTCAGGCATCGAAAAAACTTCTTCGGCTTGAGCGGCCTGTGATTCATCCTGAATACATCTCACGTTCACACCAACGTGCGTTCGCCGCGTCAAAAGCAGAACCTTACCCTGACATTGCAGTTGTGAATATCGCAACAGAAGAGATCGGGCGTGTCACAGATGCAGCATCAATCGAAAAGAACGTCCCGCAGATCGTACCGGAATCATCCCTGCTTACGAAACTGCGGGACGATGTCGAGGGAAATTCAAGTAAAAATGACAGACTCACCCATTTTTTCACAACCTTTCCTCTGAGCGCCTTCGACAAGTCACCTGTCGCCGAGTTGATGGGAGGCGGAATGATCAACAATCGAACAGGAAAAAGAATCACCAGTTTTGCTGCTTCCCAAAGTGATTGCCTTGCGAACGATCTTTCGTGGACACCGCTGGGATGCATTGCCGAGCGGAGAACAGGTCTTGAAAATATTGGAAACTTGCTCCGCAGTGTCAAAATGAAAATCGCATATTCGTCTGTGGACCAGGGTTTTGTTGTGTTTGTTCCGCGGAAAGATTTTCCAATGGAGGGGACTTGCCAGGGAGATTCCGGCGGGCCAGCTTTTATTGGTGAAAACGACTCGGCGGCGGTCTTTGCTGTCGAATCCAAAGGTCCGTCCCCGTGTGCTGGAGCACCCACCATCCGCACAATCGTCTCTACGCACAACACCACACTTGCCCAGATGCTGAAAGCAGGATTACAGCCACCGTCTGTCTGCCGCTAAAGTTTCAGGAAAAAAATGACAGTTCATTTTTTTCTGGACCTCGACCATAACGTGATAAGCTGGGCAGCAGTGAATTTTCCTTCCGAACAACCGAAAACTGGATAGCCGATGTCGCAAGCGAGAACCTATTTTTTGCGAACGTTTCAGATCGCCGCATTATCTTTCTCTCATTTCATATGGGCCTCTCCTGCTTTGGCGCAAGGCTCATTCAAGATGACAACCCCGTTCTTTGACTCAGAGCATGCAGATGGCTTTGTTTTGTCACCCAAAGGTGAAATGGCTTTTGTGCCAAGTTCCCAATCGAACTGGTCCGCAGCAACTCAAATCAGCATCATTCCACTGCAGTCAAACAATCCCTCCAAAGGATTCGAGCTGCGCCTCAAAGAAGCTCAAATTGAACATAATTTCGAAGCTTTCAAAACACGTCTGGGGCGTATTCTTTTGCGCTCTGAATCTTCAGGACTCAACGAGTCCAGCAAGGCATTTTTGCGCAGCGAACCTTCCATGGATGGAATTGGACTTGAATCCAAATTCGGCGGAACTCATGCGGAACTTTTTATAGGTGGTCCCCGTGTGATTGGCTTCGAAGTTCATCAAAACTTCACTTCTTTGCGCGCGGCACTCCTTTATCGTGCCGAACGCGAAAAGCTCTTGCAAATCGACCTGCCTGGTCCGGATGCCACATTCACCACAGTGCAGCGCGCTGCTGTTGTTCAGGAAGCAGAAATCGCCCTGAGGGCAACAAGCGAATCATACCAGGCAGAAGCACTTTTTCAGTTGCTGCAGCAGGCTGATCAGCATCTCGTGACGATCGAAGATCAAATCCGCGGGCGCTACAAAATCGGGGCCGTCGACAATGAACTCCCGAGCTCCGTCAGCGATTATCGCACTGCCGTGCAAATCAAGACGCAGTTATTCAAAGACGCAGACTCAACAGAATGGATGATCGCATCATTCGCCGCAAAAAACACTGTCCGATATTTCAATCCCATCGATGAAGCCCACAGCGCAATGAAAGGGGCCAGCGGTCATTCGCAGTATTCTTTGGGTATCGAGACAAGCGGCAATTCGTTTTCAGCTCAAGCAGGCGTGAGTGCCGAATACTCTTCGTCAAAGAAGTTCCAATGGTTTGGACGTTCATTGTCGGATGGCAGTCCACTGCTGGTTAAATCGCGCTGGACCGGTTGGTTTTCAACGAAGTTTAAATTTTAAAACAGATCAGGGACAATGGATTTGGCACTCAATCGCATCATAATCTCTTCAAGCCTGACGACCGTGCTGTCGATCTTCTCGACGGCAGCTCTCATCACGGGATTATCGGTCGAATGGCGGTCACGTTTTGAATCCAGTCTCGATAGATATCTGAAATAATGAAGCAAAGTTTGATAGTTTATTTTTCCGCTCAAAAATCCGATACGACCTCAACTTTTGGGGACACGGATGATGTTGAGGCAACCCGGCTATTTGCTTATCGGATTTGTTTTGCCATCACTTTCGCTCGCGGCATGCGCAGCCTCAACGGCAACAACCATTGCACCGAATCTACGTCGCTCCGCGACCAACGGAGACGCCGCCGGCAAAATCGGAGGTCAAGAAAACTCTTCTGGAAACACGGGCAGCTTGCCGGGGCAGGTCGCACCCGCACAATACCCCTTTCCAGTTGATTCAACATCGCGTCTCACCGGCTTACCATTACCTTTTGACGGGAAAGAATGGGCGATTGCCAATCCAGCACTGGGTGAAGCCATTCTTCAATTCGGAAAAGCCTCCGGCCAATACCTTGCCGCATGCGAAGGAAAAACAAAGCGAGCACTTGCCATTGAAGGAGCGCTGGTCGTCAAATCGGTTCAATTTTTCACAACGACAAACTGCGTTGGTGCCGCTGCACAATTCGATTATTATTTCCGCGGCGATAATTTGAACAAAATCAGCAACAATTTCAGCCTGAGCGCGCGCTACCTGGATATTTTCTCAACGCCCCTGACCAACACACAAGCCAGTGCCGACAATTCGAATGCATACTGCGGGAAAACGAACTGGGTGGCAAAACAAGGCCAAAGCATCGCTGGTAAATTTTGCGACGGCAATTCATTTCCAAATCCCAACGAGCAAACAAATTTGTCTTTGCAAATCTCAGCCGAGAGCATCATCGAAAGTGGCAGAACGTACAACAAAATCTCTTCGCCGGCGGCTCTGGGTATCACCGGTGGATCGGTTATCAACGTCTCATCGAGCAATTTGGCCCATGCAACTGTCGCCTTCATGCAAAAGGACAACTCATTTTGCACAGGAACGCTTATCAGCGAGAGTCATTTTGTGACTGCTGCCCATTGCTATGATGCCGCTATCAAAATGAATCAGGCTGACCTGTACGTCGGTTTCGGCTCCACGGCATCAACCCAACTAAAAATCATTGGAATGAAAAAACACGAAGATTATATTGTTCAGGACTTTCCGAACAAGGGGAGCGGTTTTGCTCTCGCCGCCAACAACGACATCGCTCTTGTGAAATTTTCGGGAACTCTTCCAAAGCCGTTTCGCCCTATTGCGATCTTGCCCGAGAACGAGCCTTTTGTTGCAAATGAGAAAGTCTACATTGCGGGTTTCGGCCTTGATGAGAACCGCAACGGTGGAACACTGAAATCATCATTCTCTCTTTTTTCTGCCGATTCTGCTGTGAGCAAAAACTTCAAAACTGTTTCCACCGTGACGCAGTCGACCTGCAACGGTGATTCCGGTGGGCCCGCTTTTGTTTTGCGCGGGCAATTCTATTACCTGGTCGGAGCTACATCCTACGGGCCCAGTGATTTCACTTGTATGACCGGCGACAGTTTTTTTGTCGACCTGCGTAAATTCCGAACTTGGCTGAACAGCAACGCCAATTGAGCAACTCCAAATAACGTTGACCAATTGGTCAATGTGCAACGACCAATCCTTACGTCCAAAAAAGAATTTCAGGTCTGACTTTAATCTTGCCCACCCCCCAGATTGTGATAACTAGCGCAGCCCGCCGGAACTTCATGTCCGGTTCCATTTCATTTTCCAATTTCGAGGTTGTTGTGTTGCGCAACTCAGTCATCATCAGCTCATGTTTTGTTTCGTCAGTCGGACTTGCTGTCACAGAGGCAGATATCATCAACGCGGAAGGTCACTTCAACGAAAGCATGAAAAAAGTTGAGTATGTGAAGGGGCACATCGAATCCATCGGCGCGAACAATGGAATTCCTTTGGACGGTGGCAGCAACAACTCCACACCCTGGTATGGCGAACCGGAAGCCTGGAACGACCTCGTGGTTGCATTTCAAACGCTCCAAACAGTATCAAACAACGTTCAAGCCACCATTCCAACTTTGAAATTCTGGCTGTTCAACTTTCCTGTTTTCACAATCCGTCACAGTGCGCTCTGCACACAATTGACTCAAGTGAACACTGCATGGACGTCGTTGGAATTTGCAGATTTCACTACCCTGCCATTCGAACAGAGATTGGGTGCAAAATTCTATCAGGATGCACGCAGCCTGGTTGATCTGACCCGCGGACCTGCTGGCCTGCAGTGCCCATAAGGAGGTTGGAAAATGAAATCAATAAACGCTTGTTTTTTGCTTGCGGCGTTGTTTGCCATGTTCTTGCAATCGGCTGTTGCCCGCGCCGATGACCGCAGCGCTCTTGAACTTGGCCTTGCATCATCTCAATATTTTCAGGCTTTCTCTGCTCAGGCAGTTGAATTTGTGCAAGGTAACAGCCCAAGTTTTCCGGTTTTTGATCCACAGCGCGCCCGCGGCCAGGCACCTGGCAACGGCCTGCCCCCATGCGACCAAGGCGGCGTTTGGGTTCCCCTGGATCAAAATACATCACAGATGATTTGTGAGACCGAAACCGAATACCGTTACTGTCCTTCCGGAACCTATGCCGTTTGGCTCAACACTTACCAATTCTACTGTTTGCCGGGACGCTCTCCGGAGCCTTCATACCTTTCCCCGTCGGTTCTTGAAAACGATGGCTTGGCAATTGAAGGACTCAAATGGTTCAACCGTTCGCAAAACCACGCTGCACTTAAATTCTCGCAGGCTCTGCAATCGCTGATGTTTGGCAACTTCGCCCAAGCACAAAGTCTTCGCAAAGAAGGCTGCGGACAATACAACGAATCCACAGTCGCACTCGGAGCCACGGTTTTTCCTGCGAACCTCCAGCCGGTGGGCTTTATCAACAGCACACTCATCAACGACATGATGTCAGCCTTGAAAGCAACAGCTGCCGTTGTCTGCCCTTAATGCAAAGACGCAAGTGTAGAGGTCGGTCGATGTTCAGTTTAAAATTTGGAACAGAATTGACTTCTGCGCTTGCGGTCGGACTGTGCTTGACTTTCACTTCAATTGCTTCTGCAAATGCATTTGAAATCGCTGCCCCGTATCGGGCAGCAGAAATTCTGTTGCAGAACGTGGTTGATCAAGTCGCGGCCTTCAAATACCCAGGGGTCAATACATCAGACCTCCCTAAGCTGATTGCACCCTACAAATCGCAACTGAAAGAACTTGGTGACACGCTGTTGCGCGAGGGAAAGCTTTCAGAACAACAACTTGCCGAGCTCTCGTTCTTGTGTGCACCAGGAATTTTAAACATCAAAGAACTTGTCATGCGTGAGTCCCGCCCGTTGCTCTTCCCTAAAAAACCGGGCGACACACCAGATTCTCTGAAAAAAACGCATGCCGACGCGCTGAACTTCTTTTCAGAGAAGGCTGCCCTTGTTGGGATTATTTCGGAGCTCTTGGGCTGCACAAAATAAAACTCACCTGAGAGCGTAAGAAACCGAAACGCGTCCGGGTGCTGCCGACAATGTCACCGGATAGCCATTGACTGCCTTGACCCTATGATAGGTCAAATGACCGACCGTGGCCCCTACCAAGCCTCCCACAAAGACGTCGCTTAAATTGTGCTGTTTGTCGACGTAACGCGACCCGGCAACCCAGAACGCAGTCCCGTTGAGAAGAGTTGCAAAAATCCAGGCAGCATTTTGGTCCTTGAGCGCATCGAAGGCCAGCTCACTCGCATAGGTTGCAAAAGCAAATGAGTGCGAAGAATGTCCACTAAAAAATGAACGACGATTATCCACTCCCGATTGCCGTTGACGCGCTGCAGTGTCGTAAAATGGGCGTTTACGGCCAAAACCGTTTTTGGCTGAAGAAGTCAGAAATTCGGTCCAGAGATGCGAGTGAACAAGACCACGCACATGCGACCAGACGGGAAAGTCGGGGCGGTCATTCAGTACCATTGCGCCCAAAGGTACAGCCATGGAGACGGCCATTCCAACCACCAATGCTCCAGGCTGACGGGTCGGATTTTGAGCAGCGTTTGCAGTTTCATTTTCAAACGGCCAGCGCGGAGTTTCGGGAGGCTGAATTGCACTCACTCCCGCCACGAGCAATCCTTCGAGGGGAATGGTGTAAAGGTCCTGACTCCAAAGACCAGGAGTATAGATAAAACATTCCGCCTGTGGTGGGCGGGGAATATCGCTTTCACAAATCACATTTCCACCTGCGCAAGACTTTTCAATTCAACTCGGATTCAAACCCGATTCATACAGTTCACTGCAAATAATGTGATTTGGCAAACGCCCGATCAACGTAGTGCAAGTAAATCAGACAGCTTGCGAACAATGCAATTTTTTCCCAACAAAATCGGCACACCATTACAGGACAAATAGTTCCTCATCAGCAATAGTAGCACTATATGTCAGAACCAAGTTTTAACAAAAAGGCTACCCATGAACCTATTTTTAAAAAGACTTTTTAAAAACTGCATAACCGCTTTAGTCACGATTGTTCCATTAACATCATTTGCAGCACTGGACGACATACAACTTATCCAAAGAGCAGGAGTGAGTCGCTCGAAAGGCGACCTCTCTGCCAACCCCAGCCATCTGAGTTTCCAGCTTGGCATCAACAGCGCCTATAAATCATTTTCTCCTTCGTTCAATGTCGATCTTTCACATGAGTTTTCATTATTCTACGACACATTCAAGACGCGCGGTGAGTACACTTTGCTTTTCCCTCTCACACCCCAGGCTGAAGCGAGGGTGATTGAACCCGCAATTTCCCTTGGTGCCTGTGCATTTTCATTGAGCCGCATCCGATTGTGCGGCGGAGTCGGTCTGTCACTGGTTCATCTGCAAACCACCATTCAAAACTATCAGATGTACGTTGGCTTTCCTGCAAACCTCCGCCTGCTTTACGTGTCGAGTGAATCACCGTGGATTTTTGAAGCCGGTGCGCGCTACCGAACATTCCGCAACCGTATCGAGGGTTTCGTCAGCAAACACGAAGACATCTCATACTTGCTCGGCGTCGGATATCTGAAGGCAGCATTCTAATTCCAAAATTGCAAGGCTTAAAATATCGGAGCAGACAAAGAAATGAAATTAAAATTCAAGTATCTCATCACAGCTGCAGCTTTGGGAACAGTGACCAGCGCATGTGGCATTGCTGTCAAGATTGGAAGCGAAGAGGACGAGTCCACCGTTCCTCAACCCGAGAAGGATCCTTTTTACGATGCTGCAAACCCAGCGCACCCGATCTTGCGGTGGCGAAAGGAACAGAAGCTCACACTCAGAAATGCTGCACTGGCAAAAATCGCAGAGAACGCTCACCTGCCGATTCAGAAAATCTCTTCCGGCAGCACTTTTTCATGCGGCCTGAATGCCAAAAAAGAAATCCAGTGCTGGGGTTTCACCACTAGTATCGCCCTTGGCAAAGATCCGGAATATGATTCATCCAAACGCGACAACACAAATTACTTTTCTCTCTATGCAGGCAAGGTCACTCAACTGTCGGTTCTGGACAATTCAACCTGCATCCTGACGAGCGACTCAAAACTCAACTGCCACGGAAATAACTACTGGGGACAGTTGGGTGATGGCACAACAACCAACAGCTTCAAGCCTGTCGCACCTGTCGGTATGTCGGACGGGGTTGCCCGAATCAGCGGAATCAACAACAAGATGTGCGCCATTTCCAATGAGGGTCAATTGAAATGCTGGGGATACGGACTGACAAAAACCCCTGCAAAAGTTGCCGGTGCACCGGATAAAGTTCTGTCCGTCAGTATCGGAAGTGGACACCAATGCATTCTCACAAAAGACTTCGGAGTCCAGTGTTGGGGTAGCAATTCCAACGGCCAACTCGGGAACAAAGATTTAACTGCCTCCAGTGCCACTTCGCCAATCCCCGCAGATGGACTCTCAACTGACGTGGTTCAAGTCGCGGTCGGTAGCAACCACAGCTGCGCTGTGTTGACTGGTGGAGCAGTCAAGTGTTGGGGACTCAACAACAAAGGTCAGCTTGGCACAAGCAACAACGACAATCAGTCAGTCCCCGTCGACGTGACAGGTCTGCAGAGCGATGTCTCAACAGTCGCTTTGGGCGGCGATTTTTCTTGTGCCCTGATGAAAACTGGAAGTGTCAAATGCTGGGGGCTGAATTCATCGGGACAATTGGGCGACTCAACCACGGATGATCGTAACTCGCCTGTCGATGTTTCGGGGCTCAGCAAACCTTTGCTCTCCATCGCCGCATACGACAGTTATGTTTGCGGTGTTGATGCTGAAAATTCAGCATGGTGCTGGGGTAACAATTTTGTTGGACGCCTTGGCAACGCTCCTGTTGATGGCGTCAATAAAAACTCGAGCGTTCCCGTCAAAGTTTCGGGCTTCTGATCTCCCGCAAATGAGCTTCCATTCGGGAGCTACAAAAAACCGGCAAAATTCGCACAGCTCCCCGTTCTTGCTTTTGCGCTCCAATGTTAGAATCAAGCAGTTTCAGTTCGGGAGAAACTGTGATGATTTTCGGGACCAACCCTAGATTCATAGCCGCGTTGACCTGCATTTCACTTTGGCCAACATTCTCGTTTGCGCAATCCCAACCAAACACAAGTGGCTGGGCTGTGGTCAACCCACCTGCACTTGCACGTCGATATGGCATGGCTGGTTGCGGACTGGGCTCGATTCTTCTCCCCAGTGGACCTTATTTTTTGGCTTCAATCCTCAACGGATTGGGATGGAATCAGGTGTTCATGATTTCAAGCGGCACATCCAATTGCCAGTCTGAGAATTCGCAATCTGCCATGCTCGAGCAGGAACATTTCATCACCAACAATTATCGGGATGTGGCGCGTGAAGCGGCTCAAGGTCAGGGCAACAGCCTGCGGGGCCTTGCATCAACACTGGGATGTGGTGATTCCGATTTCAGACGTTTTTCCACATTAACTCAAAGCCATTATCTGGATATTTTCTCACAACCGGGAGCACTGGCAGCGCTGTCGAAGCTCAAGTCCAAAGTCTCCTCAGACAACGAACTTGGCTCCAATTGCAAATTTGCAGCACTCCCAACAGGTCGCAGCGAAAAAATGTGAGGCTTGAACAATGAAAACCCATTTCGTGACCCACATTTCTGCATTCGCAATTCTGACAATTTTGGCCCGTCCCGCACTCGGCGGAGTCAGGCACAGCAGGAGTCTGGGCGGCACAGGACAAACCATTCCGAAAAAAGAATCACGCCAGCCCACAAATAATGATCCGCAGTCAATGCAAAACTATCAGATGACGCCGGGCCAGCAACCTTACCCACAACAACAGTATCAGGGACCAATGCAAGGTGGCGCTCCTCAGGTTCCACCGTACCAACCCATGGTGGTTCCACCCCCTGTTCCGGTGCAAGTTCCCACTCAGATGTCTTTTGAACCTCCGGTGCAGGTGCCACAACCAGCCCAGGGAGATTCGCCGAATCCGGTGCAAATGCAGGTCCCCGTTCAAGTTCCAGCGCAGGTACCCGTTCTGGCACCTGTGCAAATTCCACAACAAACACCCGTGCAGGCAGGAGGCCAATTGCCTGCGGCTCAACCAGCGGAAGCAGGTGCTCCTGTTGCTGGCGATGCACAACCTCAAGTTACAATGCCCAACAGCGGACAAATCCCCGCACAAATCCCGCAAATAAATCCACCCGCGAGTTCTGCAGTTCCTTTCAATGCACCAAACACTTCGCCAACAGTGCCATTGCTGCCAGCTCAAGGACAACCGTCGCAACCGCCTCTGCCGGCGGCAGCGACATTGTCAGACCGCTATGTTCAACCTTCCTACGGCATGGCGGGATGTGGTTTGGGCTCCATGATCTTCAAAAACAACGTTCGTTCCGAGCAATGGCTTGCGTCGATTTTGAATGACGCATTCATACCGCAGTCGCTGGTCATCACCACCGGCACATCAAACTGCGTTGATGTCGACGAAGAACAGATGCAGGCAGAACAGGAAATTTTCATCGACACCAACTTCCATGCTTTGCGCACCGAATCAGCACGCGGAGAAGGCGAGAATCTGCGTGCATTCGCAGATCTGCTCGGCTGCCAGAAAGAGGGCCTTTTCGACACTTTTGCCACATCGAGCCAAGGGCAGCACACCTATATCTTCTCTGACAGCCAACCGGCATCCATCGCCGAACGCTATCGCGAAGTCCTCAAGCGCTCACGCGCGCTCAAGGCCCGGTGTGAACGACTTTTCTGATGAGCCTGCCCATCCTTGAAATAGCACAGGTCATGGCTGTAGAGAGCGAGATGATCGCCCGCGGCGCTGCGCTGGAAATTCTTATTGAACGTGCAGTGCTTGGCTGTTCCGCATGGCTGAAAAAAAATTATCCAATTGCGTCATTTCAAACCGTGGGCGTGCTTGTTGGCAGTGGGCACAACGGAGCAGATGCCCTTGGAATCGCCCGTCAACTTCTGGATGAAGGACGCGCAGTCACAGTCTTCCTGTCTGCAGCAGAAGACGCGCTCAAACCAGCAACATTCCAGGCTCTGCAAGTTTTCAAAAAGCAGAATGGCAGAGTTCATTTCGTAAAGTCCGAAGAATTCACAGCTGCAAAGGTCTCATCGACGCCTTTGTGGGCGGGCCAATCTTTCTGGGTGGATGGACTCCAGGGAATTGGTCTCAATCGCCCACTTGCGGGTCTTCAAAAATCGATCGTCGAATGTGTTCAATTCCAGAAAAAGCCGATTGTTGCCATCGACATTCCGAGCGGGTTACACGGAAACTTTGGGCACTTTCGGCAACCAGATTCCACCTGCATCGTCGCCACCCAGACGCTCGCACTTGGATGCTTGAAACCTGCCCACGTGCTCGACACATGCATCGAGGCCCTGGGAAAGGTGCATTTTATTCCCATCGGCTTTGATGAAATTATTCCAGGTTTATCGCCATTCCCCGCGCAAGCTCTTGTTGCCGATGATCTCGCAACAATGCTCAAAAATTCAAAACGTCGACCCGCTTCTCACAAGTTCAAAAATGGTCGCCTGTTGATTGTTGCAGGATCTGAGAAATACCCGGGCGCAGCTGTCATGACCTGCATGGGTGCGGGAGTTTCCGGAGCAGGCATGATTCATGCACTCGTACCGGCTGAGGCTCGCCAGGCCATCCTGAATCACGTGCCGGAAGTCATCTTCGAATCTAAACTTCCCGATCTGACCGCGTTCGATGCGATTGTTCTGGGTCCCGGATGGGTTCCAGCCGATGAAAAGATTTTCGACTCCATCATCAAGCTTCTTTCCAAAAACAAAAAATGTTTTGCGGTTCTCGATGCAGGTGTTTTCGACCTGCTTGCCATCCACTTCAGCAACGGAAATACGCTCAACGAACGCTCGGTGATAACCCCGCACGCAGGCGAATTTGCCCGGCTATTCCCGGACATTTATGCTGATCTCAGCAACGGAAAAATCAACAGCATTCAAGCAGCACAGCAGGCGGCGCAGACCTGCAAGGCAACGGTTTTCGCCAAGAGCGCTCGCACCTGCATCGCAAGCCCTGACGGGTCAGCTGACGTCATCTTGGAATCAAGCCCGTTGTTGGCACATGCAGGGCAAGGCGACGTACTTGCAGGCCTTCTTGGTGGTCTTCTGGCGCGCACCCGACAAACAAAAAGTGCTGCCGGATTGGCAGCACTCCTTCAGTCACAGACCGCAGTTCAGTTCAGTGCGCAGTGTCCTGCTGCACTGACTCTGCCACCAGCCGAACTTGTCCGCCAACTGCAACGCCTTCGGCTCCGTTGACCGTTGCCGTTGCCTTGAAGCCACCCACCAGTGTTTCGTTCCACAGGTCGTCGATCTCACCAACGTAACGAATCTCGACGCGCTTGCGCAAAGAAGCCGGCAATTCCGAAACGGCCGATTTGTTTTTCTCGGGAACGCAAACCGTTTTGATACCAACGCGAAGCGCAGCAAGAATCTTTTCACGCAGGCCACCAATTGGCAGCACGCGACCGTGCAACGTGAGCTCGCCCGTCATGGCGACGTCCTGGCGAACCGGACGACGCAGGAATGCAGAAAGCAACGCACAGGCAATGGTCACACCGGCACTCGGACCATCCTTTGGAATCGCGCCCGCGGGGAAGTGCAGATGCACGTCTGTTTCATTGAAGACCTTGCTGTCGAGACCTAGCTGGGATGATCGGCTCTTGATGTGACTGAGTGCGGCATGAGCCGACTCTTTCATCACGTCTCCCAGGTGACCTGTGAGTGTGAGTGTTCCCTTGCCCGGCAGCAGATTGACTTCGATATAAAGAATTTCGCCACCAACGGAAGTATAGGCAAGTCCGGTTGCAACACCAATGCGCTGCGCATTGCAATCGTGCTCTTCCGAAATATAGCGTTCTTCGCCGAGCAGTTCACGCGCGACTTTTGGAGTGACTTTCCAAGTCTTGCGCGACTTGCCAAGGGCATCAGATTCAGCAACGTTGCGTGCAATCTTGCGAGTGATGGCACCGATGTGTTTCTCGAGATTGCGCAATCCTGATTCGCGTGTGTAGTTGTTGATCATCAACTCAACAGCCGCATCCTGAATCTGCACCAAATCCGAGGTCAAACCCGTTTGCTCGATCGATTTCGGAATAATGTACTGTTTCGCAATTTCGCGTTTTTCATCTTCACTGTAACCACTGACTTCGATGATCTCGAGCCGGTCGCGCAGTGGTGCCGGAATCGTATCAAGGCGATTGGCATTGGCGATGAACATCACCTGGCTCAAATCAAATGGCACGTTGATGTAGTGGTCGGAAAATGTGTGGTTCTGTTCCGGGTCAAGAACCTCGAGCAAAGCCGAAGCCGGATCGCCCTTGTAATCTGAGCTCAACTTGTCGAGTTCGTCGAGCATGATGACCGGATTGCGGACCTGCACGTTCTTGAGCGCCTGCATCAAACGCCCTGGTTGGGAACCAACATAAGTACGGCGGTGTCCGCGGATTTCCGCTTCGTCACGCATTCCACCCAGGCTGAGTCGAACAAATTTTCTACCAAGCGCGCCGGCAATGGAACGTCCGAGACTGGTTTTTCCAACGCCCGGAGGTCCAACAAAACAAAGGATAGGACCTTTGGCATCCGGATTGAGTTTCTTGACTGCGATGAATTCCAGAATTCTGTCCTTGATCTTTTCGAGTCCGAAATGATCTTCTTCAAGGACCTTCTTGCAACGCACGATGTCGAAGGTTGTGTCGCTCAATTTCGCCCACGGCAAATCAACCAACCACTCGATGTAAGTGCGTGTGATGGTCGCTTCGCTCGAGTCCTGGTTCATCCGCTCAAGACGTTTGAGTTGTTTGGTTGCTTCCGACAGCGCCTCGGCAGACATCTGAGCACGCTGAACCCGATCACGCAATTCATCCATTTCATCCTTGCCGTCGAGTTCACCAAGCTCCGAGCGTATCGCGCGCAATTGTTCACGCAAATAATGTTCGCGGCTTGCACGACCCACTTCTTCCTTGGCTGCCGTCTGGATGCGTGCCTGTGCACTCGAAACTTCGAGCTCACGCACCAACAATTTGTGCACCCGACGAAGTCTTTCCAGACCTCCCTGGGTTCCAAGAATCCACTGTGCATCCTGAATCCTCAGGTTCATGTTGCTGGCAACCAAATCAGCCAAACGGCCCGGATCGGTCACTTCTTCCAACAACAGCAAAATGTCAGGAGTCAGAGCACGTCCCAAAGCCACGAGTTTTTCTAGCTGCTCGCGGGTTGTCCGCATCAATGCTTCAGCTTCCGAACCATTGGTTGTGTTGGCAGTCGAATCTGTCACAGCGGTTACCTTCACCATTGGAAAAGGTTCCTGCTGAGAAAGTTCCGTGATGCGCGCCTTGCGCACACCTTGTACCAAAACCTTCACGCGTCCGTCGGGCAATCGCCGGGTCCGCATGACAATGGCCACTGTACCAACGTCATACACGTCAAATGGCACCGGAGAGGTCGCAGAAAGTTCGGGACTGTCTTTTGAAATGTCGGCGTTTTGCGCCGCATTCACAGCACCGTCAATCTGAAACGCAGAAAGCAGAATGAGCTTGTCTTTTGCCATCGCTGCTTCAACGGCCTTCAAGCAAACATCTTCCGCAATAAACACGGGAAGAATCATTTGCGGAAAAACCACGATGTCCTTGAGAGGTAGCAGGGGAAGTTGCTCTGGAAGTTTATCTTGAACAGCCTGCATGCCGTGCGATCTCCTTGCGTGGAACTTTGTGCGTGCTCCTTTTTGATTGTGACGGAACGACGCGCATGCAAGTGAGTCGCGAAAATGTCGCGGAATAGGGAAAAAAAAGCACCCCGCATGCAAATTGCACTTGGGGTGCCTCAACAATCATCACGTTGGTGTTATTTTTTTGAACCGGTCGATTTTGCAGCCGTGGTCTTGCTTGCTGTTGAGGCAGTTTGAGCAGGGGTTGCAGCAGACGATGCCTTGGCCGCCAATCGTTCGTTGCGCGCAGCAATTTCGTCCTCGGTGAAGTACACGTACTGTGGAGCCTTGCCATCGTTGATGCTTTCGGCCGAAACGATCACGTCCTTCACATTCTTCATGCTGGGCAGTTCGAACATTGTGTCGAGCATCACATCCTCAAGAATCGCGCGCAAACCACGCGCACCGGTCTTGCGCTTGAGAGCCTCGTGCGCAACCGCACTCAAAGCTTCAGGCTCAAACACCAAATTGACTCGCTCGTACGCAAACAGTCGCTGGTACTGTTTGATTATTGCGTTGCGCGGTTCAGAAAGAATTTTGACCAGCGCAACGTCGTCCAACTCTGCGAGTGTCACGACCACAGGCAAACGCCCCATGAATTCGGGAATCATCCCGAACTTCAAAAGGTCCTCGACGCGAACCTTGGAGAACAATTCCGTCACATTGAGTTTTGCACGACTCTTGACGTCAGCCCCGAAGCCCATGGAGTTGGAGTCCATTCGTGCCCGGATGATTTCTTCGAGTCCTGCAAACGCACCACCGCAGATGAAAAGAATGTTGGTGGTGTCGACCTGCAAAAACTCCTGCTGGGGATGCTTGCGTCCACCACGTGGGGGAACGTTCGATACCGTACCTTCCAGCAATTTGAGCAATGCTTGCTGCACGCCCTCACCCGAAACGTCGCGGGTGATGGAGGTGTTTTCACCTTTGCGGGCAATTTTATCGATTTCATCGATGTACGCGATACCCTTTTGCGCCTGCTCGACGTCAAAATCAGCTGCCTG
>JBDLRR010000037.1:0-5463 GCA_039799985.1 Pseudomonadota bacterium
CGACCCACACCAGCGAGGCAACGCTCTACACCACCGAAAACACTGCCATGGAGGGGGGGCCGAAAGACCGCTGCGGACGTCCGCTGAGCACCCTTGTGGACTATCTCAATGGCGACGCAGAAGTTGTCAGTGTTGCGATGGATTCGATGGCGTTACCCTACGGAACCTTGATCCGCATTCCCGAGATTGAAAAGCGATTCGCATTGAAAGAGGCAATCCCGTTTAAAGTGGTCGATACGGGGTCTGCATTTATCGGGCGCGGACTCGCACGCATGGATATTTGCGTTGGCCACGATCAGAAAACTATTTTTTCTCCCGATTTCATTTGGATAAGCCATAAATCTTTCGAAATCCATGTTATCAGCCGGGGTCAATCTTTCGACTGTCGCTGAGCCTTCAATAATTTCAGCGGTCTGCCGATAACTTCCAAGTGTTCAAACGGCAGGTTGCGGAATAAACATGGCCACAAAAATCAAATCCAACAGACTTCACACCATTGGTTTCGCAGCAATGGCAGTCATCAGTTGCTCCGCCTGTTCCAAACAGACCTCTGAATCAGACACACCTTTTCCGATTTCTCCAAGAACGGCATTCGAAGAGGCAATCCAGAACCAACCTTCCACGCAGTCGTCACAAAAAACAGCTGCTTCGCCTGTTGGCGTGGTGCAAATTCCGACGGTCCACTGCATCGTAACGGCCACGCGTACCGACCAGGACGCAACGACGAGCAAAAAATCCGGCGCGATTGTCACGCTCGACAACGAGGGAGCAGCGACGGACACATTCCTCGTCTACCGTGTTCCGGCCACAAGCCGGACTCCCGGAAGCTTTCTTATGGTCGACGACATGGTCTTTGGCGACGAGGGAACTCATGGTTCCGGAACATACCCGTTCGAACTTCAATTTGCCGATGGACGAAGCTGCTTTGTGACGATCACAATCACCAGTGATGATACAGCCGACAAACACCTCATCAAAGTCAAGGCGAGCTTTCCCGAATAAGTAAGGCTCATTTCCGTTTTAAAAACTTCTGAATTTCGGCCACAAGAAGACCGGCATCAGACTTCGGATCGATTGTCCAGGTGAGCGTCTTGTGTTCTGAATTCTCGGCCCCAACAAGCCTGACACTCATCTCTCCAACCGGACAAACGTCCAAGCAGCTGCTCTCGACAACCCTGACCAACCAGCCGTCTCTTCCGTTCAGGAGTTCGGTCTCTAGAATCTTTTTCACATGCGAAGAAGCATTCACGCCACGGAATGATTCGTCAGACACAAACGCATCGCCGCAGGATTTACACACCAGTACGTGCGCATGCTGGGACTTGCGTACCAATTTCACGGTCATGGTGCCTCCTGAGATTTCATATCAAACGAAAAGCTTCCCCCGGAATCATAACTCTTTCCACCGAGCTGTTGCAAAATTCATTCGCCCAGCTGGAGGTGACCATGACGGAGGTCTTGCTTGAAGCAAAAGGTCTGGGAAAGCGATACGCTTTTGGCGAGACATTCGTTGATGCTCTGGCCAACGTCGACTTCAGTCTCCAGACAGGTGAGTTGGTCGTTGTGCTGGGCCCCTCAGGGAGTGGAAAATCGACCTTTCTGAACATCCTTGGCACTCTCGACAGACCCACCGTTGGAACACTGAACTACAAAAACGAGCTGATGACAGAAAAAACGGACGAAGAACTCTGTGCTTTCCGCAGAGAGAAAGTCGGCCTGGTCTTTCAATTCTACAATCTGATACCAAGCCTCACCGCACTTGAAAACGTGCAGCTCATTGAGTCACACGGCGAGTCTGCAATGAGTAGTGAAGATGCCCTGCGCAGACTCAATCTATGGGAACGGCGAAATCATTTTCCAAGCGAACTCTCGGGGGGAGAGCAGCAGCGGGTCGCAATTGCCAGAGCCATCGTGAAAAAGCCCGCACTGCTGCTATGTGACGAACCCACGGGCGCCCTCGATGTTTCCACCGGCGTTGTCGTGCTTCAGGCCATCGAAGAAGTTCACCATGATTTTGGCGTGAGTGTCATGCTCATCACCCACAACGTGATGATTGCCGGAATTGCAGACAGAGTGATTCATATGTCGGGAGGCAAGATCACCTCCATCGAAAAAAATCTCAAGCACATGCTGGCCCGAGACCTGCAATGGTAAAACTGGAGCAGTTGCTCGCCCGCAAGACGTGGCGCGAGTTTATAAAAATGCTGGGCCCAGCGCTGGCGTTGTCAAGCGTGATGGCTGTGGGGCTGGCCTCATTGATCATGTCCCAAGGGAATCTGAAAAGCCTTTTGCGCTCGCAGAAACTAACTTATCAGAATCTGAATTTTGCCGATGCGCTTGTTCCCCTTGTCAGAATTCCACGCACGACTGTTCACTTCTTGCAAAACATCGAAGGTGTTCAGAGGATCGAGTGCAGGCTTACCGAATCGGGTCAAGTTCAATTGCCTCGCGAAGAAAGACAAATCTCTGCCCGATTCCATTCGCTCCCAGGAATGGGCTCATTGAACAACCTTAAGCTGGTGGAAGGCCGTTGGCCAAAAGCAAACGCGCTGAACGAGGTCATCCTGAGTGATGCTTTTGCACGAGCTTGGAATCTTCATTCCGGCGATTCCATCAGGGTCACAATCAAGGGGCAGGGATTTCATTTTTACGTCAGCGGACTGGGGCGCTCAGCCGAGTATATTTATCAAACCGGGTCGGCAGTCTCGATGCCGGATGACAAACTTTTCTCGGTCTGGTGGATTCATCCGCGAATCCTGGAAAAGACAAGCAATCTGCGGTCGTCGTGCAACGAACTGCTCGTCAAAGGCACGAGCGCTCGTCAACTTGAGCTCGCCTGGCCTGAACTCGAACGGCGTCTGAAGGCATTTGGGTTCACCCAATACATCCCTCGCGCCAGACAACTGTCTCACTATTTTCTCAACAGCGAACTGGAACAATTGAAAGCCATGAGCATTTACATGCCTGGTATATTTATTGCCGTTTGCTTGTTTTTATTGAATATCACCATGAATCGTGTGCTCATGACCCAGCGCGAGACGATTGCAACTCTCAGGGCCTTCGGATTTGCGCGAGTGATTCTCGCAATTCAGTCTGTTGGACTTTCACTGGCTTGCCTCCTGCCGGGAGCCGCTGCTGGAATCATCCTGGGCGTATGGTTGTCGAAAAAAATGTTTGCAATCTACGTCCTCTTCTACCGCTTTGCTTATATTGACTACCGCAGCGACCCGGACTCCATTGTTGCAAGCGTTGCCCTCTGCATTGCAACAGCCCTGACCGGCACACTCTGGGGTCTTCGAAATATTTTTCGCGAATCGGTTGCTCAGGCCCTTGTTCCCGCGATTCCGCAACACACCCGCACGACAATTCTAGACTCACTTCCGCTGTTGCGCAGGCTCAGCCTCACGTTGCGGATGAGTTTGCGAAACTTGTTCCGACGTCCATTCCAAAGCGGAGTCACCTGTTTGGGGCTGATACTCGCAACGGCTCTGTTGGTGTTTGCGCGTTTCGAAGAATATGCCATTCAACAAATGCTGGATCAGGAGTACAGGATTTCACAGCGGCAATCGCACTCACTGATCTTTTCACAACGCTTGCCAATTTCGAGCCTGAAATCGGTCGAATCTTTTTTGGGTCACGGAATTGCCGAGGCTTCGTTGGTGATACCGGTGAGTCTGAAATTCGGACGAGCCGTTCGTGAGTTGACTCTTGTGGTCAAAAACCCGAATGAGGCGCTCAGAAAAATTGATGTGATTCCAGTCAAAGCACGCAACAATCATGGCCTGACCCTTTCCAAGGCTGTGGCCGACAAGTTGGGAATTGTTCCACCAGCCAAAGTTGTCATCACGACGCGCGACAGATTTCCTGTCCACGTGACAACCTGGATCACCCAGTTGTCTGAAAACCTGATGGGCACCATAGTGACAGTCGAATCTGATGACTTTCTCAAGCTTTTCAACACATCTGCATCCTTCAACACTCTCCTCTACAAATCGCCCAATCAAGAGAGTCTCAACGCCAACAGACTACTCTCCCGGATTCCCGCGCTGCTTGGAATTTCAGAAAAGGATTTCGAGAAACGTGCCTTTGAAAAAACAATGGCCGAGAACGTAGGAATTTTCAGAAATTTCATGATTGGCTTTGCATTGCTCATTGCCATGGGAGTCCTCTACAACAACGCAAGAATTCAATTTTCTGAACGGGAACGTGAATTCGCACTACTGCGTGCCTTGGGATTCTTTGAAGCAGAACTGACGATTCTGTTCTGGACCGATTTTTTGCTGCTGACTTCGGTTGCCATTTTTCCCGGCCTCTGGCTTGGAAAGAGGCTGCTGATGGCACTGATGGCTGCCATCGAAACGGAGGTTTTTCGAATACCCGTCATTATCAGTCCGCAAAGTTATGTTTGGGCATCTGCAATGCTGCTCTGCGGAGTATTGCTGACCGCCCTGATCATTCAACCCAGGATCCATCAAATTTCGTTCCTCGGCATACTCAAGACAAGGGAATAGGCGATGAAAAAGGACAACATTTTTCTTGCTCATCGAAAATCCTGGCTGTTGTTGGCAGCACTGTTCCTGCTGGGCATCATCTACCTCGCTGCGCGAACAGAGCCAACAACAGTGATCGTCAACCAGGTCAAACGTGGTCCAATCATTGAGGAGATCACTGATTTTGGGACTACAAAATTCAAACACGTCTTGACCTTGCCTGCATCAAACAGCGGATGGTTGTCGCAAATGAGTGTCAACGTGGGTGATGTGGTCGAAAAAGGCATGACCAAGGTTGCCACGATCTCGGCTGCATCCGCACCACTCCTGGATTCGCGGACACAGGCCACACTTTTGGCTCAATGGGAGTCCTCGCGCGCACAAACAGATCAAGCGCGGTTGCAGGTTGATCGCGCAAGACTCGTTCTGTCTGCTGCCCAGAAGGAATTGAAGCGCACGGAGGATGTCTTCAAGGTTGGCGCAGTGAGCCAACAAGAACTCGACAACATGAAGGTCAGGGTTGCTGACCTGCGTAAAGAACTGCGTGTCTCGGAGTCAGGACTCGATGCCAGTCGGCACCAGGAAGATGCAGCACGTTCGGCGCTCACAAAAAATGAACCACATTCTTTAGACTCTCGCGCAATCGTGGCTCCTGTCTCTGGAATCGTCAGTTGGATTTACGATGAGCGACCCAGGTTGGTCACGACCGGAACTCAACTCATCGACATCGCTCAACCCGGCTCACTCCTCTATGAGATCGACATCCTGGCCCGCGATGCGATGCGCATCAAATCGGGATTGCGTGTTCGTTTCACCGACTTTCCACTCGAGGGAAAGGTAAGGTCCGTTGCACCAACAGCCTTGCCAAAGATTTCTCCATTGGGAATCAGCGAACAGCGCACTCGGGTTTGGATTGAATTCGCAGGCTCACCCGCTGAAAATGTACCCGCCGGACTGGAATTGGAAGCTCACA
>JBDLRR010000038.1:0-2793 GCA_039799985.1 Pseudomonadota bacterium
CACGGATATCAGAAATTCCGGTGACTTCCTCTTCCTTGACGAGATCGGCAATACGCTCGATCAGGCTTGCCTTATTAACTTGGTATGGCAGCTCTGTAATAATGATTTGCTCACGACCGCCTTTGGTTTGCTCAACCGTGGCACGCCCTCGAACAGAGATGGAACCACGCCCTGTGCGGTACGCGTCGTGAATTCCCTTGAGTCCGCAAATCACTCCTGCCGTCGGGAAGTCAGGACCCTTCACAAAGCTCATCAGCTGCTCAACAGAAGCAGATTCGTTGTCGATGAGATGAATCAATGCATCAAGCACTTCGGTGAGGTTGTGTGGTGGAATGTTTGTCGCCATACCCACAGCAATGCCCGACTGGCCGTTGACGAGCAATTGCGGAAACACGGTCGGCAAAACCAACGGTTCGCGTTCGCTGTTATCGTAGTTGGGACCAAAATCAACAGTGTCTTCATCGAGTGATTGCATCAATGACTCAGACACTTTTGCCAAACGAACTTCGGTGTAACGCATTGCTGCAGGGCTGTCGCCGTCGATGCTACCGAAGTTTCCTTGTCCGTCGATGAGCGGGTAGCGCATGGAAAAATCCTGCGCCATACGAACCAGCGCATCGTACACAGCTGTATCGCCGTGCGGATGGTATTTACCCAAAACATCACCAACAATACGCGCTGATTTCTTGTAGGGCTTGTTGTGTACGTTGTTTTGTTCGTACATCGCAAAAAGCACACGCCGGTGAACCGGCTTCATGCCATCACGCACATCCGGCAATGCGCGACTGACGATGACGCTCATCGCGTAGTCGAGGTACGCATTCTTCATTTCTTCGTTGATGTTGACTGCTACGATGCCTTGTCGAATCGCTTGTGACATAATCTTTCACCTAGCCTCAATAATCAGAAGTCCAAATTTCGAACATTCAATGCGTTTGTTTCGATGAATTCCTTGCGAGGCGGAACTTCATCGCCCATGAGCATTGAGAACAAATCGTCGGCCGCGATTGCATCTTCAATTTCGACACGCAAAAGCTGGCGCGAATCGGGATTCATTGTGGTCTCCCAGAGCTGCTCAGCATTCATCTCGCCCAAACCTTTGTAGCGTTGAATGTAAGCACCGTGACGACCTTCCTGCAAAAGGAACTGCTGAAGTGCAATCCAGTTGCGAAGCTCTTTCGTTTTCTTTTCCACAACATATTTGAGTGGAAGGGACTGACCCTCTTCAAGCTGATCATGCAGTCGGCGCAATTCCGAAAATTCGTTGGAATCAACAAACTCGGTGTCCAGACGGAACCTGACGGGCTTGCCGGCAATTTGAACATTGACAATCGCGAAGTAACGATTGTGCTCATTGTCAAACTCAACAACCGCTTGAACGTGCCCCAGCTTTGAAACGTGATCGGTGAGATCGGCCACAACTTGCGCCAACTTCTGCTTGTCGAAGAATGTTGCGGGCGTAAGACCTTTGTATGAAGCGAAGAATTCGACAATTGTCGGTGTTCTACGGCGGGCCAGAATATTGAAAATCCGATTGTAGCGTTCAACACATGTCAACATGTTGCGCACGTGACCCTTGTCGATTTGTGTGCCTGAAGAATCAAGGATCTGAGCTTCTGAAAGTGAGTTTTCGAGCAAGAATCCTTCCAAATCGGATTCATCCTTGATGTATTTTTCAGTCTTGCTCTTTTTGTATTTGTAGAGAGGTGGCTGGGCGATATAGAGGTAACCACGCTCAATGATTTCTCGCATTTGTCGATAGAAAAACGTGAGCAGCAGTGTACGAATGTGTGCACCATCCACGTCTGCGTCTGTCATGATCACAATCTTGTGATAACGCAATTTTGCGACATCAAAATCGACGCGCCCAATTCCGGTGCCAAGGGCCTGAACCAATATGCGGATTTCTTGATTGGCTACCATTTTATCAGCTGACGCTTTTTCAACGTTGAGAATTTTACCTTTCAACGGAAGCACAGCCTGAAGTTTGCGGTCTCGACCTTGTTTTGCAGATCCACCCGCCGAATCACCCTCAACGATGAACAATTCGCAAAGCGCAGGATCTTTCTCCTGGCAGTCAGCAATTTTTCCGGGAAGACCCGAAAAATCCAACGCGCCTTTACGACGGGTCAACTCACGTGCCTTGCGGGCAGCAATACGCGCTCGAGCAGCATCAACAATTTTTGTTACGATGCGCTTAGCCACGTCTGGGTGTTCATGAAAATATTCGGTCAATTTTTCATTGAGGATACTCTCGACAACCGTTCTGACGCGCGAATTGCCCAGCTTGCTCTTGGTCTGGCCTTCGAATTGAGGATCAGGAATCTTAACCGACAAAACAGCCGTCAAACCTTCGCGGATGTCATCGGCAGACAATCCTTCTTTCAAACTCTGCGCGCCTTTGTCGTCGGTTGCCAGCGAGTTCACTACGCGGGTCAATGCAGAACGAAAACCTGTGAGGTGCGTTCCGCCTTCAACAGTGTTGATGTTGTTGGTGTAAGAGAACACCGATTCGGAATAACCATCATTCCACTGCAACGCCACTTCAACAGCGCAGTTGTCTTTTTCGGTCTGCACATAAAGAGGCTTCGGGTGAATAGCGGTTTTTGAACGATTGAGAAACTCAACAAACGACAACAAACCACCATCAGCCTTGAATTCAGCAGATTTGTCGGTCACTTCGTCTGTCAGCTTGATGCAAATTCCTTTGTTGAGGAATGAAAGCTCACGCAAACGTCCCTGCAGATGATCGAAGCTCATCTCGGTGGTTTCAAAAATGGTTGCATCCGGCTT
>JBDLRR010000039.1:0-9249 GCA_039799985.1 Pseudomonadota bacterium
GCCGGTTGCCGACGGTAACGGTGGACCTGTGGCGATCACTTTGTCGTTGAACCACAAATCCGCAACCATCGACCGCACATTTCTGGTGACCGTCAATGCGGTGAATGATCCTCCCGCCCTGAGTGCCACAGGCGCTACAGTGGGGACCGCAAGCACACCCGAAGAAACTGCCGTCAACGTCATTCTTCAGGGTGCCACCGATGTGGACACGGACCCTCTCATCAATGCCAGTCCAGAAAGCTTGCGCTATGAACTCGTCATTGCTCCTGCGCATGGAACGCTGAATACCGGAAACACGGTGGGTGTCATGAGCGGTGTTTCAACTGCAAGCATCCCCTTGCGCACGGTCACGTATACTCCAGCCGCAAATTACAATGGAAATGATCAATTCACTTATAAGATTTGTGATTCAAATGGCACAAGTGCATGCACAGCAAACGTCAACGTCCTGTTCAATGTCACCGCTTTAAATGACGCACCAACAATGACCGACATTGCTTTTCAGATTGGAAGCGAAAACATTGCCACCTCTGCTTTGGCATTCACAATTGACGACGTCGACAACACGGTTCAGTGCTCTCAGGTAACAGCCTCAAGCAGCAACACGACCCTCGTCCCCAGTTTACCGTTGAACCTCGAGATAGGTGGAACAACCGGCACAGTTTGCTCCATCACCGTGACTCCTGTCACCAATCAAAATGGAACAACGGTTGTGACTCTCACCCTGAATGACGGCTCGGGCGCGGGAAATGCAGTGCTCACCAAAAACTTCGCAGTGACCTTCATGCCGGTCAACACGCCGCCGAGCATTACAGGTGTGCCCAGCTCCCAGATCATCAATGAGGATTCCTCAACAACAGCCATGTCGTTCACCATCTCCGACGACGACAATCCGGTGCAGTGTTCGCAGGTCGTTGCATCGAGTAACAACACAGACCTCTTTCCCAGCAGCCCGGTGAATCTCACAATTGGAGGCAACGCACCGGACTGCACCATCACCGTAACGCCAGCGGCAAATCAGAACAGTTTCACGACGGCGACAATCACGCTGACGTTGAATGACGGTTCTGGCGCGACCAATTCAACCGTACAAGCAACCTTCACAGTTACGGTCAACGAAGTGAATGATGCGCCAACAATCACTGACATCGCTTTTCAACTTCGAAGTGAAGACTCCCCCACTCCTGCGTTGTCGTTCACAATAGGCGATATCGACGACACGGTAGAATGCACCGACATTCTCGCCACCAGCACCAATACAGATCTTGTTCCCAGTGCAAACACGTACCTTAACGTCGTCGGCACGACGGGCCCCGCCTGCAGCATCATCGTGACGCCGGTTGCAAACAAGAATGGCTCCTCCACCATCAGACTGACGCTAAACGATGGCTCAGGCGAAGCAAATGCGGAAATTTTTCGAGAGTTCGGAATCACCTTTACGCCCGAAAACGATCGACCTTCAATGCCATCCACCCCAGCTAACCAGACCATCAACGAAGACACTTCTACAACAGCCTTGAGCTTCACTATCGAAGATGTCGACAATACCGTCCGATGCTCACAAGTCACTGCCTTAAGCAACAACACCAGCTTGATTCCAAACGGCCCTGTGAATCTGGCGATCGGAGGAGGAGATAGCACGAGCTGCAGTATAACCATCACTCCTGCTGCTAATCAGAGCAGTGCAACAGCCGCAACAATTGAACTCAAACTGGATGACGGCTCCGGCGCGACCAATTCCACGATCATCCAAACTTTCGACGTGCTGGTCACCTCCACGAACGATGCTCCAACCATCAGTGCGATTGCGAATCAGACCATCAACGAGGATTCGAACACAGGAGCACTGGCGTTTACAATCGACGATATTGAAGCCAATGTGAACTGCGATAATGTAACGGCGACAAGTTTATTGCCGTCATTGATTCCAGACGACTCTACAGCTCTCAACGTCACTGGCGGTGCCAGCAAGAATTGCGCGATTACCGCGACTCCTCTGGGCAATAAAAACTCAACAGACAACGGAGGAGTGGCAACAATTACTTTGTCGTTGACAGACGGCACAACGACGACACAAAGACAATTCACGGTGAATGTTCTCTCGGTCAACGATGCCCCAACCCTGACCGGCAGTGCAGCTTCTGGAACTCAAAGCGAAGACAACAATTTGATCATCATTTTGGGCAGCGGCACAGACCCCGACACCAGCGACACGTTGACTTACAATTTTGTCACACTACCGCAGCACGGAACACTGGGGACACTGCCTGCAGCTAACACGGGAGGCAATGTCACCTACACTCCTCAAGCCAATTACAATGGCTCAGATTCCTTCACATACCGAATTTGCGACCAACAGAATCTCTGCTCAAGCACCGTAAATTCGGTCAACATCACCATCACTTCAACAAACGATGCGCCGGTCCTCACGGCGTCGTCTTCAACAACGACGATGATTCAAGCCAGCCAGGGTGGTACACAGATTGCCCTCACTCTCGCCGGTGCAACAGATGCTGATGGAGACACACTGACTGCAAAAGTGGTCACGCTGCCAACACAGGGAACGTTGCAAGGGTCGCCAGCCGTGGGTGTAACCATATCATCGCCCATCAATTACACTCCGCCCACCGGACAATCTGGGATATTCACATTGGTTTATAACCTTTGCGACGCTTCAAATGCTTGCTCTGTGAATCAGACAGTCCACATCGAGGTTTTGGGCAGAACGCCGCTTCTCAATACTGAAACAACGACAAATGTTTACAACATTGCAGAAAATTCCGGAGCGACCACCATAGATCTAGACGGTGCCACGGATCCGGATGCACATCTCTTCTCCCCAGCACAGACCAGAACTTACACGGTTGAGAAGGTTGTCAATCTCGGAACACTCGCAACACCCAGCGCCGTGCCTTCAAGCGGAACCGGCACTGTCTCGTACACTCCAACCACAGACACCTCTGGCGTAGAACAATTGAGATACAAGGTTTGCGACGATGCAGCCACACCCAACTGCTCACCATTCAAGTACATTACGATAAACATCGGGGTAACCAGTGGCCCTGTGATGATCGCCACAGGTGATTCACGAAAGGAAACCAATACAGACACAGCCGTTGCAATTGAACTTGGAAGATTTGTGGATCTTTCCGACTCCTCAGCTAACCTCGAATATGTCTATACAATGAATGGAGCGCGTGTCTCATCACCATCCGGCAAAAACCCAAAGTCGAGCACAACTACAGATCGTACTGTTACATACACTCCCGCCACCGCGGGAACCGAATCGTTCAAATACAAGGTCTGCAGAACTACTGCGCCGACCATTTGCTCGGTCGAACATACGGCGCAATTCACGGTTTTTGGTAAAACTCCACAATTCAACGGCTCAGCAACAACGTCGGTTTACAGCATTGCAGAAAATGCCGGGGCAACGCCAATATCAGTCGATGGAGCAACGGATCCGGATGCTCAGCTTCTGGGTCAGACGCTTTCATACACCGTTGTATTGGAGACGGCTCTGGGAGCAACGGGAACTCTTCCAGCCGTTCCATCTGATGGGACCGCAGATATCATCTACACTCCCACAGCAAACACATCGGGCGTCGAAATTCTGAAATACAAGGTTTGTGACGACGCCACCACACCGAACTGCACTGCGTTCAAATACATAACAATAAACATAGGATTGCCCGATTATCCCATTCTGATGGCGGCCGGAGATTACACAACGACAATCACCGCTCCCGACACCACAATTGACTTCGTTCTTGGAAGATTCGTCGACCTTGGCGACTCTGCAGCCGATCTTGAATACGTTTACACACAGAACAATGGGATTCGTGTTTCACTCCCGACCGGAAAACTGCCGAAATCAAGCACGACCGCGGACCGCACCGTAACTTACACGCCCGGTGCTTTCACCGGCACAGAAACTTTCAAATACAAAGTCTGCAGAACAGCTAGCCCGACCATCTGTTCCGTTGAATACGTAGTTGAATTGGTGAGCCAATAGTAATTATTGACGTTGGAACTTAAGAACCTAACCAGGAGTCCACATGTTGAGAAATCGTCTTCCGACAAATACCCGGATTCTGCTTTTTGCGACAACCACCTCACTCGGCCTCCTCGCACTTTCGGCCTGCAGCCCAGGCTCGTCATACACAACAGAAAACAAGAACCAGCAGCCGCCCAAAACCGTAAATGCACAATCGGAAAATGTTGTAGCCACCAGCTCTCCTCAACCCGTGGCGTCACCGGCAAAGTCTCCCGAAGCAACAGCCATACCCAAAGTTCCACCCTATGGCTCATGCACAAACCCTTGCTCGGGTGAGGAGAAAGTTTTTCTCAACAGCACCTACAACAAATGGATGAAGGTGGTGATGTGCTCACCCTCGCGCTACGACATCCTCATGAGCGAAAGTCAAAACGGACCATTTTATAAGATCGGCGACACAGGTGGTCACGGCCAAGATCATTGCGAGTTGGTCAACAACAACTTCGCAGTTTTGAAATCTGACGACGACGTGAAAAGCGGAAATTGCCCCACCTGCAACGTTGCCTCTGCCGGCTCGGTGACAGGACTTCCCGACCTTTTTGGCAAAAAAATCTATTATCGTTCAAAAATGGGAGAACAGTTCACATTTGAAGATGCAACCAAGTGGGGAATCCACACGTCCTGCTGGTACGAATGCGGTGTGAGTTTCTAATCGACCCCAGCAGCGGCTCGGTCATCAAGAACCAAACAAAACGCCCAGCGACTGCAACTGCGCCACAAATGCCGGCGCAGTTTTTTGCATGCAGCCCGGATTCAAAACCCGGACTTTTGAAGCCCATGCCGAAAGCACAATGCCACTCAATGCAAAGCGGTGATCGTTGTGGGTGGGCCAATCACCGGTCAACCCATTTGCCGAAACCGACGAACGCACTCGGAATCCATCCGGCAGCTCATCGACTTCAATGCCGAGTGAGCGACAATTGCTGCAGAACGAGCCGATGCGGTCGGACTCGTGATGCCGAATGTGCGCCACCCCATGAACTTCCACGGTCACACCGGTGACAATTCCCATAACACCCACAGTGAGAGCCTGATCGCTGCAGCGCGACAAATCCAATTTCAAAGCCGACGTCGACTTTACGCGGCCGCGGGAGCCCATCACTCGAAAAGCATGATGCTGAACTTCAGCATCGAAACCAAACTGACGCAGAAAGGAGATGAATTCGAAGTCTGGCTGCACCGTACCGCTGCCCAGATTCTCTACCTCAATGTCAATTCCCAATACACATGCCAAGGCCGCGTAATAGCAAGCTGTCGAAGCATCAGCTTCGACTCGATATGATGACGGCGGATTCCATTCGCCACCGTGAACCGTGAATTTTTCAAAGCGGGGATCAACATCAACCCTGGCTCCAAAGTCGGCGAGCATCTGCAGTGTCATGCGCACGTAGTCGGGTTGAACCAACTTTTCAGAACGGCTAATTTGGCACTGATTTCGGGAGCCACCCGCTGCAAGCAAAACACCACTCAAAAACTGACCTGAAGTGGAACTGTCGACCCTGCAATGACCATGCAACGTCGACACCGAGACCGACAACGGAAATGCCTTTCCCTCGGCAACTTCGAAGCTGCCTCCCAATTGACGCAACGCCGAGATCAGCGGAGACAGCGGCCTGCGGGCCAGTTGCTCATCAGCAGTCACAACAAAAGAATGCAAATTCGAATCGGGATAAACCTTTTGCCAATTGAGCAAAGCCGCCGGCAGAAAACGCCCCAAAGTGCCTGCCTGCCCCACATGAACCAACACTGATTGTGCGTCGTTTGGGGATTTTTTTCGCGCGGATGAAGGTGGCCGGATTCCAATGGAATGCGGCATTTCGTGCAGATCCAATTCAAAGCCCAGCTGATTGAGAGCCAGGAATCCCCACCAGGTGTCGTCGGCAAGGAGTGGAGCCTCGACCTTCAACGGCTTACCAGACAGCATGGCCAGAACAGTCGCACGATTGGTCACGCTCTTGGAACCTGGAATCGAAACACGCCATTTTTTTTGAGTACAACCGGCTACCCGCAAACCTTGCTTCAGCTGCTCGGGCAACTGGGCCTCAAAAAGCGAGCGCACTTCGTGCAAGTTCGAGTGTGTGTTTATTTTCACAAACCCTCCTCAATCTGGCTTGCTCGAAATTCGCGCGCGATTGCATCAAGGATTGAGAACCTTAATGCCGTCTGGAGACTTTATGAGACTCGCTTCTGTGCAGGCTTGCAGTTCTTCAAAGCTGAGCCCAGATATGATTTCGGTGACAATCAGTCCTTCGGGAGTGACCACCATTGCAGCTCTGTCTGAAATGATTTTTTTCACACAGCGCTTGCCCGTCAGCGGCAATTTACACTGCTTGAGAATTTTCGGACTGCCATCAGGAGCACAGTGCTGCATGACCACCACGACGTTCGGCGAACCTGCAACAAGATCCATGGCACCACCCATGCCTTTGACCATCTTGCCTGGAATCATCCAATTGGCGATGTCGCCCTGCTCGGAAACTTCCATCGCACCAAGGACGGTCAAGTCGATGTGCCCACCACGAATCATCGCAAAGGAATCAGCGGACGAAAAAATCGCAGCTCCCGGTGTCAATGTCACCGTCTGCTTGCCGGCATTGATGAGGTCGGCACGTTCAAAACCCGCGATAGGAAATGCGCCCATGCCCAAAATTCCGTTTTCGGATTGCAGGGTGATGTTCATTTCGGGCTTGATCTCGTTGGCAACCAACGTGGGAATTCCGATTCCAAGGTTCACATACATGCCTGGTCGCAACTCGGCAGCAGCGCGCCGGGCCAATTGCTCGCGGGACAAAAGTTTGAGTGTCATGTTCTTCTTTTCTCCGTTGTTCAGGCGCGAGGTTGAACAGTGCGCTGTTCAATGCGTTTTTCATAGCCACGACCAAGCAGCAATCGCTTGACGTAGACGCCGGGTGTATGAATCGCCAGAGGATTCAGCTCTCCTTCTCCGACCAATTCCTCAACTTCAGCAATCGTGACTTTTGCAGCAGTGGCCATCATCGGATTAAAGTTCATTGCCGTCATGTTGTACTGCAGATTTCCAAACGGGTCGGCACGCCATCCCTTGATGAGGGCAAAATCGGCCTTGAGTGCCATTTCGAGCACATATTCGCGACCGTCGAAAATTTTTGTTTCCTTGCCTTCGGCAACGAGTGTTCCAACTCCTGTTGGAGTGTAGAACGCAGGAATTCCAGCGCCACCCGCACGGATACGCTCTGCCAATGTTCCTTGAGGAACAAGATCAACTTGCAATTTGCCTGACAAAAACTGTTGTTCGAAGATTTTGTTTTCGCCAACATAGCTCGAAATCATTTTGCGGATTTGTCCGGTCTGCAACAATTTGCCCAGACCAAAATCATCCACTCCGGCGTTGTTTGAAATGCATGTGAGGTCTTTCACACCCTTCACCCGCAAAGCTTCAATCAGATGTTCCGGAATTCCACACAGGCCAAAACCACCCACCATAAGTGTCGCGCCATCCTGAATGTCGGCGATTGCTTCAAGCGCAGTCTCAAACAGCTTTGATTTTTGCTTTGAACTCATTGGGCAAGAACCTCACGCAAGCGGTTGCCATTCTTCTTCACGAACACCCGCAGACCACCAATTGCAAAACCGGCAAAGGCGCCCAAAAAAGCACCAAGAACAAATGCGATTTTGCGCTTGCTGATGGGTTCCTCGAGAGTCAGAGCAGCACCATTGAGGCTGGCAGAGACCAACATCGGCATCATTGCCAACGGGGATGCTCCTCGGGCCGAATCCTTGCCTCCCGGACGTCGATGCCCGGGCGTTGCGTTTGCCTTTTGAGCCTCGCGTCGCGCCAATGGCAGAAGTTGGAAAATTTCGTCACGGATTTGTTGCGCGCGTTGAACGGTATCTCTGGCTTCATCTGTCTTCATGCGACCTTCGGCCAACAGCAAAGCAACCAAGCGCTGCATGCGCTCGTATTGAGCTTGAACAACGAATTGTTCTTGAGCTTCAGCAATACCACCTTCGCTGCTCGCAAGATTGAAATGCAAGCCTTTCATGTCGGAATCGGTTGCAGCCATGAAACTTGCATATTCCGGCAACGAGCGGGAAAGCTTGTTCAACAGAAATTCTATCTTCAAATAATCTTGTTTTGCCTTGAGCAATTGATCGCGAAATTCATCCATCGGTTCGAGCGCGCTTCCGCCTGCAGCGCCGGCTGCACCCGCGGAGGCTGCTGCATTTGCGGGTGTGCCTGGCACTTTTCCGGACGCTGACAATTTTTCATTCTCGGCTGCAGCGCTTCCCGACATCACGTGTTGAATGGCAGCGGCAAACAGATCACCAGATCTTGAAGTCAAACCCTGAATCGGCAGATTGACATCCAGAATAAAATCACGCGGGCTGGCAGATTCGCGCAAACGCAGCGGAGATTTTTCCGGATTTGAGCTCAATGCCTGGCTCGCAGCCAAAGACTCGTCAGTGATATTGGCGTCGCGCATCACGCGTCCCAATTCGGGCGATTGATTCAGAACAGAGCGCCAAAGAGAGCGTGCGGTTTCGGCCGAATTCAAGCTGGCGTTGAAAGCTTCTACAAACTTTTTTGGATCAGCGAGCGCCGGCTCGGACTTTTCAAGTGACAACGGAATTTGCGTTTTGAAGTTGACCGGAAGTACTTTGAGCGCAACAAATGCACCACCCAGCACGCCGACAATCACTCCAAGCAAAATTTCAAGTTTGATCTTCCAAAAAAATCCCAGCAGTTCGACCAAATCGATTTCATCAGAGCTGTTTTGGTAACCATACATGGGATTGAGTGCCGCAGCGCCCGCGGCATTCGCCGCATTTGGAGCTTGTTGGAAATGGTTATCGGTCCTGCCGTCGCTTGGACTCTCGGGCGACATTGATTTCGACATTGGCACCTCTTTGAAACTTCAGCTTTGAAATGGATTCATGAGTCCCATCTCATAGCAGAAATCTTTCACAACCGGCAATTTCCAGGCAACGAACTGTTGAACCAGTGTCTCGAGGTCAACCAACTCGGCTTTGACGAACTCGCCTGCTGATTTACCAAGGTCGATGGACTCCATCGATGGCAATTCGACAAGGAACCAGAGCTGCTCTTGCCCCAGATTATGGCGTTCCGGGTGACTGTGCCGGAATTCAGGTGGAAAGATATAACGACGCCATGCCTTGGACTGGCTCACAATCGTCACCAAGGAAGGCTCGAC
>JBDLRR010000040.1:0-6276 GCA_039799985.1 Pseudomonadota bacterium
CTGGAATGGGCATATTCATCCTGCAGTATCTCTGTCGAACACAAAGCTCACAATCATCGCGGGTCCTTGCATGTTCGAAAGCAAGGAACTGGGCTTTGAAGTTGCAGGCAAACTCAAAGCCCTGTGTGCAGAACTTGGCTTCAATTACGTTTTCAAAAGCAGCTATGACAAAGCCAACCGGACGAGTGGAAACACCGCCCGAGGACCTGGTCTTGAGCGTGGATTGACGTGGTTGTCTGAGGTACAGAAAGAACTGGCAGTCCCGGTTCTCACCGATGTTCATACTCCCGGACAAGCCAAAGAAGCAGGCGCGGTGGTCGACATCGTCCAGGTTCCAGCATTCCTTTGCGATCAAAAGGACCTTCTTAAATCCTGTGCTGAAACGGGAAAAGTTGTTCAAATCAAAAAAGGCCAACACGCTCCAACGGAGCAACTCATTGCATGCGCTGATTATGTGGCTTCATGCGGCAACACAAAAATCCTGCTCTGCGAACGCGGAACATCTTTTGGCTACAACAACCTTGTTGTTGATTACCGAAACCTGGTTTTGATGAACAGATCTGGTTATGCGACCGTCTTTGATGGAACCCATGCAGCACAGCTTCCGGGTGCAGGTGGTGGCCAATCTTCGGGCCTGCGCGACATGGTGCCCAGTCTGTGCGCAGCGGCCGTCGCCGTAGGAATTCACGCTCTATTCATGGAAGTGCATCCAGCTCCAAACAAAGCCTTGTCGGACGCATCCACCCAGGTTGACTTTGCTACAGCAGAAAATATTTTGCGTAATATCAGGCGTCTATCTAGCCAAAACTAACAATTTCTTTCGCTCTGAAGTTCACAACCCACATGACCGATAAGTCCCAAATGGAGCGGAATGTGCTCCTGGGGGAAACGTTCCGTGTGGGTAAAACAAGGCTTGTTGGTCCCGTCATTCGTCGTGCTTGCGGCGTGCGGAACGTCTCGATCAACACGTTCCTCAAATCCCTGCAGCACGACCCAGTCAATTGTCGACAACAAAGTCGCTCCCGGCAACAAATTGGAAAACTATGATCCAACTGCGGTCCTGCTTTTGTTCAAAGCAACATCAGACAAAATTGCCATCGAATCACGCTGCAATGCACGCCTTGTGAACAAGCTTCTGACCAAACACAAACTGGCAGATGGAATGCTGACGGACGTCGTTGCTCCGGTGGACTTCAGCAAACTGACTCTGCAGCTCGAGACTGGCGAGGGCAACCTCGAATTACACACTTCGGCTCATTGCTTTTTTCGAATTTGGGATTCACGCGTGGCACAGCAGCTTTCCAACAATCCTGCCATTTCTGTTGAACCCGCAAGGAGCCTGCTGGCAAATCATGAAGTTCGCTATCAGCTCTACCGTTCGATGTTGACAACGCCTCAAACAATTATTGGTTACCTACCCGACGGACGCCCCGTGGAACTCAAGTACAAATTGCAAACCACACCCATTTATGAGCGTTTTTTCGCAGAAGTCGACAAACAGAATTCGCCTGAATTGAAAAAAGTTGTTGGACAGGAACTCAGTAAATCATCCGTCATTCTCGATGAATTTGTTACCCATGAATGCAATTCGGATGACAAGGTCGAACGACGATCCTTTAACCCTTCTGTCACTTTGCAAGTCAAGGATGCCTTGTCATTGCTAGCATTCATTCAATCAAACAGTAAAGACAAGGCATTGCTCGAACTCGGACGCACGAGAACACTTGCATCGGGCAGACATAAATTGTGTTTCTCGCAGACCGATATGGTTGTTGCGCCAGTGCAATTGATTGAAAGCAACAACCCAATCCAGAAAACATTTGTTTCTGAAATTGAGAAAAAACAGAAAAACAAGGTTGAAGTGTATTCAAATTATCTCAAGAATTACAGAGAACAATATCTGAACGGAGACCAAAGCGCGGCGTCAAACGATTTCATTTTCAAAATCAGGGACGGAGGTGCTTCTTCTCCAGCACCAGTTTCCTTTCCTGCAGATCTTCAAAAATGCAGCCTCGCAAGTGCCTATCCAGGATTTCTGGTCTCGGAAGCAATTCTTCAACGTCTCGAGAAAACCTACTTTCCAAAAATGGATTACAGCAGCGTAGACTCAGCGTCGTTTGCAAAACCCTTCACAAAACTCTTTCCAAACCTCGTTGTAGGACAAAGCGAAGCTGCTTTGATCAGGCAGGAGGTTGAGGAGAGTTTTAAAGTGCAACAATGCCGGTTGGTCGGACGAAGATACGATCTTATCGGTAAGAAGTGCGATACCGTGGACCCCTCGGTTGTCGGCCGTTGCCCAGCTCCGGGGAGCGATCCCGCAAAAATCCAGGCAAGCCATGAATTCGTCGCAAAAAGTATACATATCAGCTCAGCATCACCTATTCACATGCTCAACCGCTTTCGCGAAGAAAGCCCACTCACCCTCACAATTCCATTTTCCGTCATGCGCGACTACGTTCAAATGAGCTGCAATTCAGCGTCCAACGGAAGCTGCAGTCCATCAGCGCAGGCAGCAGAACTGAAGAAGATACTCGACACAATTGAACCGATGACCATCACCACCTCATCTGGACAGACAGTCGCGCCCACCAAAGCAGAAAACTCAATCTCTGTGGCAAGAACCGATGCCGACCATCAGCTCATATGCACCCGCGAATTCAACAACAGTGGAGACGAGCAGACCTCTGCGCTGTTCAGTGCCTGGCCAGAAGAATCAAAAAAACTTGTCAGTGAAGGGTTGCCAGCAGGAACAGGTATTGAGCAATACAAAAAAGTTGGTACACGGCACATCTATTTGAAATGCACCGCGGCAGGTTTGCAACGTCTCTATAATTCCGACACCACCTTCTATGGCATTGGCCAATATTTCAAATACATTGACATCAGCATGGTTCGCACAGATGCAGCAGAATTCAATGGCAAATCAGAGATCAGCAATCAGCAGATGATTCAATCGGGTCAAGCCGTCCAGATTCCATTTCCCAGAGTATTTTTCAATGAGTCACAGGCAAACGAAAGCAGCACCGAAGTCACAGCGAGGTTGCTCGCAGGACCACATTTTCAGGTCAGCTACTGCCGGGCTCAACAAGCGAAAAACCCTGATGGAACATACAGCGATCTAAGTTTGTGCAACGATCTTGATCCAATCACCGACCTGTCAAAAGTTGGTGGTGAACTTCAAAAAATACCTGCGCACCTGAATTTCACCACCCAACTGCCGGCTTGGCTCCCCGAGAACAAAAAGGCAAAGTATGGATTGGTCGCATTTCCATCGATGAACTACTCTGCCGACTCTGGCCGCTACTTCTTCACTGCGGGCGACAGCGGCACAACCCTTTCAGGCTTTGGACTCTTCCCTTTGATGATGCTGAGTACCGTTCAAGACGTACCGGTCTCTGGGGGATTGGCGGTTATTCCCAGCAAAGGCGAACAGCAGGTGCAAACATCCAAAGGAACAACCTGTCGCTGACAAGTTCTGCACGATAAATCAGTCTTGCCCGCAATTGGGTGGTGGACCCTCGATGCGTCCGGTGACCAGCGTGGACTCGTTGTCCTGTTCGATGCGTTCAAAAGAGACGTCTGAGCAACAGTTTACAACAACGGTGCCCTTCAGCCACCTGCCCCGTGCATTGGGCGTGAGGTTCTGGTCGAAGCACAGCAACTTCCGTGGGCTGATGAATGTGATGCCTTCAGTGGGGTCAATCGTCGCGTCGCTGGACAAGTTCAATATCGCCGACCTGCCCTGTGGGGATTGCAAAAAAACCTGTCGATCTGGTTCACCCTTGCAAATGGTGGTCGAGTTGTCGTTCAAAATGACTCTTTTCTGGCTAAAAAATCGAAACGAATAGCACTGAGCTTCGGCTGCTTCTGTTGAATCTCCCGATTTCGGCTTGCTGGGTGCACGAATCAACTTTTTTGGTTTTGGCTGCGCCACCTTTTTGGGGATTTTCGCTTCCGGAAATGCCATCTGGTCAGCCTCTTCGTCCAGTTTCCTGAGCGCCTCGGCTTCGGCAGTCGTCATTTCAATTTGTCTGGAAACGCATGCTGACATCAGCACGAGCGTGATAAACAAAAACAACCGGTTCAGATCAATCTCCTTGCTTCAGAAAATCACGCAGCTTCAACAAGCTGCTCTGGTGCAATCGTCCCAAAGCGAAATTCACCAAGGCCGACGGCAACAGTCCGCCTGGTTCAACATGTGACCAGAATACCACACGGGAACTTTTTTCATCCAATGCAGTGACCGTCCAGCTTCCCACCATGGCATTGATTCTGACGACGCCTTCAACCGGAGGAATAACGTCGTTCTGCTTGGAAAGTTCGGCGTGATATTCTTGCTTGATTGTGTCGAAGGACGTCTTCGCCAAAAAAACAACATCCCGATCTGCAATCGGCCAAAGTGAATTCGTCCTCATGTAAACGATACCGTCCTTGGGAAGTGGACGACTCACCACATAGGAATCAACACAGCTATAGACCCATTTGCGACATGTTTCTGCCGAAACGATGACAGAAAAGGCCTTCTGCGGCGGAACAGGAACAACGATTTCGCCTCGTGCCTGCTTGTATCGAGAACCGGGCATTTCTTGAGTCCAGACTTTAACTCCATCAACATCAATATCCAGCTTCCAACTTTCCTCGCCAGCCAACGCAATGAAAGGGATAAATCCGACGATCAAACTTGCAGCCAACTTCATGCGGCTCCTCCCTCAGGCAACAAGCCCTGCAACTCTTCAGTTTGGCGCCAACGGAACAAGACGATAGTGATGTCATCGGTGAGGGTGTTTCCGTCCACGGTCAATGAATTCAGTTCAGAACGCACGGTCTCGACAAACTGTTCAGGAGAACCACTTTTCTTGAAGAGACCAATGAGTTCCCTGCGGCGCGAAGAATGCTCGGCAGGCTTCAATCTTTCACGAGCTTCATTGTATCCGTCCGTATAAACCATGACAAAGTCACCTGATTCAAGAAAATCTTCTTTGAACGTGAACGAAGCTCCCGACTTCCCCATCAGAGGACCAGATGAGACCAAAGACTCCAGTAATCCCTTTCCACTTCGCCAAATCATCGGAAACGGATGGCCTGCATTGACGGTTGTCAGCTTTCCAGTTTTCTCGTCGAGTGCGATCAGACACATGCTCACCCAACGATCGCTCCTTGCCCCCGTCTTCCGCACAACGTCATTGATAACCTCTGCGGTGTGAAGAAGTCTTGCGGAAGGGTCAACGGAAATATCGGAAGCTGCATACTCAGTCTCCATCGAAGCGACAGCTCCGCAAATAACCCCGGTGAGCAAAGCACTCGGAACGCCATGACCAGTCACGTCTCCGATATAAAAATAGAAAACTTTATTTTTGACGTCATGAGTATGCCAATACCAATCACCTCCAACACGTTCCGCAACCATGTAGTAGGTTGCAATATCAACGCCAGGACTCATGTCGCGCGGAGGCAGCAAAGTCTCCTGAACAGCATTGGCAGCCAACAATTCTGACTCAATCATTGCCCGTTGATTGGCGCTTTCGATGGCCTTTTGTTGCGCCAGTTCCTTCTCATCTCGCATGGCATTGATTTTGTCGCCCAACGCAAACGACAGCAGGACAACTTCTGCCGCCGAACCAAACAAAATTCCATTCTGGGTGAGGAAGGAATGGGGATAAAAGCCAAACTGAGCGAAACTGAAGGCTAATCCTCCCGCTATCAGACATGCCCATGCCAGCAAAAAAAGCTGCGCAGATCGGCTGCCCTTGATTGCATTCGGAAGAGCTGCCGACAGAACCAAAAACAGGGCACCAACCTGAACTACAAATCCCACCTTGACGACCGAAACATCAAACCAGGCTGCGGAGATGAAGAACTGCAACAGAACCATCGCCAGCAGGATTTTCATGGCCCGCGCAAATGGAACAGACTGATCGGATATCTTCAAAAATGAATCCGCAAACAAAATTGTGAAAAACAATCCCAGTGGGGCGCTTGCAGACAATTGCCGTTGTGCCCAAAGCGGAGATTCAGACCAGAAAAAATGATTTGTTGCACCAAGCAACCCAACAAAACAAAAACCATGAAAGAATGTGATCGACCCTACATACCAAAGATAAGTTCTGTCGCGTACGACAAAAAACAGAATTAAATTGTATAGAGCCATGACAACAATCACGCCAAAATACAGACCGAATGCAAGGTATTCGAGAAGCTGATGCTGCTGAAATCCGTCTGCGTTTCTGAGCGTTGGCAGATATGACTGCTGAATCGCCGTCGCCTGAACAACAAACT
>JBDLRR010000041.1:0-4145 GCA_039799985.1 Pseudomonadota bacterium
TGCGCGAGATGCCGCCCTCGACCTGAGCTCGTGCGTCTTTGAATGCGGGGTGCGAGGTATCGACTTTCTCGAGTTTTGTTGAACCGAGGTAGTGAGCCAGCGTCGTTGGAATCACAAAATATCCATCCGAAAGACCTTGCATCAAAGCAGAAGCACCAAGGCGGTTTGCGCCATGGTCCGAGAAATTCGCCTCGCCAAGAACGTGAAGCCCGGGGATTGTGGATTGCAGGTTGTAGTCTACCCACAGGCCGCCCATTGTGTAGTGAACGGCGGGGAAAATGCGCATCGGGACTTTGTAAGGATTCTCGCCGGTGATCTTTTCGTACATTTGGAAAAGGTTGCCGTACTTGCCTTCGATGGTGGCACGACCGTCGCGTTTGATTGAAGCTGCGAAGTCCAGATAGACGGCCAGTTTGGTGCTGCCGACACCCTTTCCTTCGTCACAGGCAAATTTGGCAGCGCGCGAAGCGATGTCGCGTGGCGCAAGGTTGCCGAAGCTCGGATAAGTCCGTTCAAGGTAATAGTCGCGCTCGTCTTCTGGAATCTGATCCGGAGAACGTGTGTCGTTGCCGTTTTTGGGCACCCAAACGCGGCCATCGTTTCTCAGCGATTCCGACATCAGCGTCAGCTTGCTTTGATAATCGCCCGAAACCGGGATGCAGGTGGGGTGAATCTGCGTGAAGCAGGGATTACCGAATGCAGCACCGCGTTTGTGCGCTCTCCAGATGGCGGTTGCATTTGACCATTTGGCGTTGGTGGAAAGGTAAAACACGTTGCCGTAGCCACCGGTCGCAAGAATCACTGCATCTGCCGCATGAGATTCGATCTCGCCAGTGAGCACGTTGCGACAGATGACGCCACGCGCTTTGCCGTCAACAAGCACTAAATCCAGCATTTCGCGGAATGTGAGCAGTTCGACTTTTTTCGCATCGACCTGACGCATCATCGCCGAATAGGCACCCAACAAGAGTTGTTGACCAGTCTGGCCGCGAGCATAAAAGGTTCTTGAAACTTGCGCGCCACCAAAACTGCGGTTTGCCAAAAGTCCACCGTATTCGCGTGCAAACGGGACGCCGAGAGCAACGCAGTGGTCGATAATCTTGACCGAGTTTTCGGCCAGACGATGCACGTTGGCCTCGCGTGCACGAAAGTCGCCGCCCTTGATGGTGTCATAGAAAAGGCGATAGATGGAGTCGCCGTCGTTTTGGTAGTTCTTTGCCGCATTGATTCCACCTTGCGCTGCAATCGAGTGCGCACGGCGTGGCGAGTCGTGAATACAGAGTGTTTTGACGTTGTAGCCGAGTTCAGCAAGTGAAGCCGAAGCCGACGCGCCCGCCAGACCTGTGCCAACAACAATGACGTTGAACTTGCGTCGATTGGCTGGGTTGACGAGTTTTGATTCGAACTGGTGGTGAGTCCATTTTTCTGAAATGTGACCACTTGGGATTTTGGAGTCAAGATTCATTCAATCACCTCTTTCAGAAAACAAACACATAAAGAGGAACCGCAAGAAAACCGGCGGCAACAATAATCGCGTAAGTCCAGCCAAACAATTTGATGGCGTTGTTGAACTTGGGATGATTGAGGCCCAGCGTCTGAAAACTGGAAGAAACTCCGTGGTAAAGGTGGAGTCCAACGAGCACCAGACAGAATGCGTACCAGGCCACGTAGCCAGGTTTTTCGAAGCATTCGAGAACCAGCTGATGAATGTCACGCACCTTGAGCCCGTCCACAACAACGTCGACGCCGTCTTTGCTGTAAGTATAGTACTGACCATATTTGAAGGTGATCAGGTGCAGAACCAAAAACACCAAGGTGATTGTGCCTGACCAAATCATGCTTTTTGAAGCCAACGATGCTCCCTTCACACCTTTGGGAGTGACGGCATAAAGATTTGGCTTGCTGCGGTTGTTGTTCAGCCGCAAGCTGATCCCGGTCATCGCGTGTGCACCAATAAAAATCACCAAGGCCGCTTCAGCAACGAAGATAAGGGGGTTGGTGATGAGTTTGTGGCTGTACATGTTGTAGGCATCTTTGCCGACAAAAATGAGCAGATTTCCAATCATGTGCGTCAGCACAAACAGCACCCAAACGAGCCCGCTGAGGGCCATGACATATTTTCGCCCGATTGAGCTGTTCAGATATTTCATGATCCCCGGACTCATGAGGATGGTCTCCTTTTCAACAGTGTTCTCTGCAAAGTGGTTCGTTCAAAGATGTACCAGACAACTTTGAACAGCAATCAATTCCACTGAACTTTCAGGGGATTTCTTAATTGGCTGGCACCGAAGGGCATCCAACTCGCATGTACGCAAGGATTCGGTTGATAATAATCAATAAAAACTCTACCCGGGGTCAAGAATTATGCGCGCTCTGCAGAATAAGCAGTCAAAGAGTGCACTTGGCGCCTTCGCGCTCCATCACTTTTGCAAGCCGTGCAGTGATGTCTGCCTTGAGGGGGCGGTGGGTCAGGGCAATTTTTTCCGTGATGAGATCGGCCCGGAATCCGGCTGAACGGTTTTCGATTTTGTAAGTGAGTTCGGTGGTGCCAAACTTTGAAAAAATCACTTTCAGTTGCTGACCATTCAGCGCGAATCGGGTGATTTCTCCAAGGTCGCGTCCCTCCAGTGCCGTCTCCACCCGTTTGACCAGCTCCGAAATGCTGAGTTCTGAACTTTCAAATGCTTTCATTTTGGACCACCCCCAACGACTTCTTTGACCAAATCTTCAAACGTCACAACTTTAATGAGCTCTATGGAATTCATTGAGCGCAATTCAGCTATCGCGGCATCGGATGGATTGCCGAACATCACCAAGACCGGAACTGTTCCGGCGTTGACCTGCGAGAACAGCAGTTCGTTGACGGCCGCAAGGTCTTTTTCCTGCTCCAGGCGAACGAGAGCGCTTTCCACTGACAAAGGGTTCGGCAGCGTCCGGGTTTGCAGGTCGTCGATAAAATCTTCTACCTTGTCGAACACCGTCATCTCGGTTGCGAGCGTGGTGTTGATGCGCGCTATCCGCGCGTTTTCAAGTTCTTCCTGGGTGATTCCTTCACTGGCAAAGGTGTTCCAGGTCTTGGTGGCCAATTTGACTGCTTCCACAATGCGCTCATTCGGACTCTGGAAGCTCAGTCGCCAGACGCCTGCGTTGGTGTTGGGCTCAATGGCTTCGGGATCGAATGCAGCGCTTGGACTATATGAGAGCCCTGAATCCGCGCGCATGGCTTTTGAAAATCGGTCATTGCCAATCACACCACCCGATGCGCTAAAGACCTCGCGCAAAAGTGTCATGCGGGTTCGCTCGATGCGATTGAGTTTGCCGATGTTTGGAAGGTAGTGACGCAAGGTCAGGGTTGCCTGGCTGAGGTCTGGCTTGCGGATGATCGTCAGTCGGATTTTGTTGCTGGCTGGCGATTTGATTCGGTCGGGCAACCAGGAATACGACACGGGTGTCAAACGTGGGATTTTTCGAATCAAATCGGCAACTGTTTTTTCCTGCTTGGATGTGATGTTTCCCGAGAGAACAACGTTCAGACCAGCTCTGTTGATCAGCAGTCCGGCAATTTGCCGTAGCTTGTCCTGTGTTACCTTTTCGAGTTCCGGTTTGGACATCCGCGCAAGCGCCTGAGCAAAATAATGTTCACTGCCAAAGGCCAGCCGAATGGCTTCCTGTTCGATGTATCGACCTTGTTTACGTGCGGTGCCGCCGTCGAGCATTGCCTGGAAGGCATCGGTTTGTTCCATTTTCCAGATTTCGAGCGCATCGCGGTCAAAGCGAGGTCGCAAAAGCATACTCTCCAACGCCGACAGAGCCAGATTGAAGTCGGTCGAGAGCATTTCCATAGTTACCGTGAACTGTCCCAGCTGGCTTGTCCCGGTTGTGACCTGAATACCGTTGTCGGAAAGAAATTTTTGCAGTTCCTCGTAGTTTCGTGTGCCTGCGCCACCCTGCAAAAACATATCGACTGTTGCGCTCAAATTTGTGCGCAACTGACGAGGAATAGAATACACCCCGGTTTCAAAAAGAAAGTCGAGTCGTATTTTTTTGCCGGTCTCGCCGTAAATTGAGTAGAGGGCGGCCCCTCCGTCGATCGGCGTGCGCGAATAATTCAAAGAGGGCCAAACAATATTGCGCCAATTGAGGGG
>JBDLRR010000042.1:0-5901 GCA_039799985.1 Pseudomonadota bacterium
GCTCTTGAACGCCTTCGCCCGCTGTGCAGGAGTACCACCAACAACCGTGTGAGGAATTTTGAGCGAGATCTTGAGCTCTTCCTGCCACGTCTTGAGCAGCGACATAGGCACCACAATCAAAACCCGGTCGATTTGATCCTGCTCAAACAGAATTCCAATTGCCGAAGCAATTTGAAATGTCTTACCGCAACCCATCTCGTCCAACAACGCAGCTTGTTTGTTGACCAACAGGAACTCGATTCCCGATCGCTGATGTTGATAAGGCTTGCGACCAAATTCAAACTTCTCCATGGCACGTCGCCACATCACAACTTCATCTTGAACAGGTTCCTCAAAACCCTCCAACGGAAGCTTCTCGAGATGAAAAAACGAGCTGCCGAATTTGACTTCGTTCGGAGTGAGGTGGGCGAGATCCTCAAACCAACTTTCGCGCACAACAATCTTGCCCAACTTTCCCTTGCCAATGTGGGCATAATAGGGGGTCAAAATAAATTCGCTGATAGCGCTGTAGGCCGATTCACTGAGCTTGAAACCACGCCCTAAAATGTCGAAAACATCATCAAATGTGCCAAGAAAAACTCGCCACAATTTTTGGTCCGGGTCCCATGCCCGCTCGTTTCGATCGAGACCTTTCATACGCTCAACCGCTGTTTGCTCGTATGGAAACGAAACCTTCAGTTCGCCATCGGCAAAATCGATCAGCGATCGTCCTGAAGTCGTCAGACCGGACAGATAAATCTTTTTCAGGTTGGCCAGAATACGATCAACAAATTCGGCCGGCAGCGGATCTGTTGTCTGGTATGGAACGCCTTTGAGCTTGAGCGTTCCTACAATGTCTTGACGAGCAAAAACCGGTTCCTCAACGCGCCGGGGTGCCGGCACAGCACTTGCCTCCTGTTGGCCCGGAGTGGGAATGACTCCAAACGCAAGTTTGATTGGTCCACGAGGGGGCTTTGGACGATAGGTTGATCCGCGATTGTTGCGATTCATGAACACATCCTGAAGTAATGGAAACCGGTGACATCTTTGCTCGCATTTCTGAAGCAAAGTTTCAACGCCAAGAGTCGGAGATGTCAGACCTTGTGACTGGACAACATCACACCCCAGGCCTACATTATCGGCTCCTGGAGCCAGGAACAGGGCCTCAGCCGGGGGATAATATGGATAAAATTATTTGTGTCGGAAAGAATTACCCGGACCATGCTGCCGAGCTGGGCGACGCTCATCCGGAAAAACCGGTCCTTTTTATGAAGCCTCCCAGCGTGTTGCAATCTGCTCACGCCGTTGACGAACGGCTCAATTTGATTCTCCCGAGCCACTCTGCACAAATTCACCACGAGCTTGAACTCGTTTTTCGTATCGACCGTGATGGCTACAAAATGACTGTTGAGGAAGCTCAACGAGCCTTGGGCGCCGTCACTGTTGGACTCGACATGACTCTGCGGGATCTTCAAACCGACGCAAAAAAGAAGGGAACGCCCTGGACAACCGGCAAGGTGTTCGTTGACGCCGCCGTCATTGGTCCGTGGCTCCGACTTTCCGACGTGCCGAATTATTTGGACGAACCGTTCACGTTGGCTGTCAACGACAAAATCGTTCAAAAAGCCACCGCTCGGCAGATGAGCCATTCACCCGCAGAGTGCTTGGCGTACGCATCACAGTTTTTCCCGATATGCGCAGGAGACATCTTGTTCACAGGAACACCCTCCGGCGTCGGGTCGGTCCAACCCGGCGACAAAGGTGTCCTTCTTTTTGGTGCAGTCCGTTACTCTGTACAATGGACTCACGACATCAGGAAAGCTTGACGTCGCGCAGTCCACCTTCCTTTTTCCAGGTCACTTCAGTGGCACCGCTTCCCAGCAAAACCCAACGCGATGCCACGAACAAGAAATCAGAAAGACGATTGAGAAACGGAACAGCCTGCGGGTTGATTTCAGCATGTTCCTGAAGCTGAACTGCAAAGCGTTCTGCCCTGCGGCAGACAGTCCGGGCCAAATGCAACTCAGCATTCAATCGGGTTCCACCGGGAAGAACGAATTCCCGCAAGGGCTGAAGCGCCGTTTGCATCCGATCGATCATTTGTTCAAGCCGACCGATTTCGGTTTCGCCGACAACGACCATGTTTTCCCAACGGGATGCGATGGGAGTGGCCAAATCACCGCCAAGATTGAACAGATCGTTCTGGATACGCTCGAGCCATTCATCGAATTGCTGACGCGCTGAATTCTGCAGATGATCGGACAAGGGCAAGGACGTGCGACAAAGACCAATGACGGAATTCAACTCGTCCACGGTTCCATATGTTTCAAGCCGCAAATCCGACTTTGAAACCCGCGATCCATCGGCCAAACTCGTCGTGCCATTGTCTCCTGTTTTTGTATAAACTCTCGTAATTCTCACATTCCATCCTTAATCCACAGAATCCAAAAAGGGACTCCAAACCGGCATCACAACGTCATGCAGGGTTGGTATGTTGAGCTGGCGGACATTTGAGCCATCACGGCTCATGACGTAAAGCTTGTAAGTGTTCGCCTTGCCTCTACCTTTGGGCAAGCGATTAGACTGAAAAACAATGAAGCGGCCATCGGGTGACCACGTCGGCTTTTCATTGTCGCCCTGATCCAGCGTCAATCGCTCCATCTGCCTGCCGTCAGGATTCACGATGAAAATATCATAGCGATCGATATCCCGATCATATCCCGCAAAAGCAAGTTTGCGAGCATCGCGTCTCCACGAGGGCGAAGAGTTGTACCAACCTGCAAAGGTAATCCGCGTGTCGCTGTCGGCACGCAGGTCTCTGATGAAAAGGTGCGGATTACCAAAACGTCCGCTCACAAATGCAATTTTGGAGCCATCCGGAGAATAGGCTGGTTCAACTTCAAGTCCACTGCCGCTGATGAATGACTTACGTTCGCTGCCATCGAGGGAATTGACGGTAAAAATACTTGTCAGTCCAGAATGACTTCCCGAAAATGCAATCTTGCGCCCATCGGGATGCCAATTTGCTCCTGAATTGTTTCCAAATCCAGCAGTCAACTTCGATGTTTTTTGGGTCAACATATTGTAGACAAAGATGTCTGCCTTGCCGTCCCGAAACGACGTATAGGTCAACTTTGTGCCATCTGGAGCCCAAGATGGGCTCATGTTGATGGATCCATTGTTGGTGACTTGCCGTAATCCTGTACCGTCGAGATTGGAAATAAAAATTTGTCTTGGCTCACCTGCTTTTCTGGTGCCGGCAAATGCTATCTTGGTTGAAAAAATTCCTTTTTCTCCGGTCAGTTTCTCTACGCACTTGTCGGCAAACCGACGCAATGCCCTGTCGAGATCACCAACTTCAAAGTCCGAATAACGAACACCATGCAATTGTCTGCGCCGTTTGACGTCGAAAAATCGCATCTCAAGCGTAAACTTTCCGATTGCAGTGCTCGGGACAAATTTGCCAAGAATTACACCCTCGGTCTGGAGTGGCGTCCAGTCATCATATTGAATTGGCCTTGCAGAAATGTTTCCCTTGGCCACATAACTTGCAGCCGGAACAAAATCGAATGAACCCATGAACGAAAAAATGTCGGACAATTTCTCAGAAGCAAATTCCCTGTCTGCATCAGTCACGCCCGTGCCTGGCTCAATTCCAAAAACAGGAATAGCCATCTTGTATTTGCGCGCACCGGCTCGGCCCACATCGATGAACAATTCAGTATCGTTGGACTGCACACTTGGCGCTGACGGAGTTGGCGCGGCAGGCGCAGCATCAGCAGAAAAATGGAAAACACAAGCGACGGCGAAACATGCAACCAGGATGCCAAATCGTTGCAAACAAGCATGAGCTGTTGATGAAACTATTCCCATATGGATCACACCCTAAAAATTGATGCTGTTCGGAGAAAACTTCATTCTCATGGACAACTTCTGTCCCATTTCTCTGGGCAAATCAGGAAATGGTCCAGCGGCTTCCAGGGCCTTCATGGCTTCTTCGTCAAACCGAGCATTGCCGCTCCCCTTGACCACCCTGACTCGGCCCAAAATCCGCCCAAAACCGTTAATGTCAAATCCAAGCACAACTTCCAGCTTGGATTCGAAACTCATCACATCCGGCAGACTCCAATGTTTACGCATGTGCATTGCTGCGGCATGAGCGTACTCACTCTTGATCTGCAAGCCCACCTTGCCTTGTAAACTTCCAGCCTGACTCAACACGGAGGGAGCTTTTGGAATATCACGTCCGAGAGGATTCACCGGAATATCCGTAGGTCGCTTGAACACGTCATTGGCAGTCTTCTTGTCTGTTCCAGCCCGTTCTTTGGCACCGACGGCGCGCTGTTCCTTTTCAAGTCGCTTTGCGAGCTCTTCCAGTTTCATCTTCTTTGCAGCTGCCGGGTCGACTTGATCCACAACCTGACTTGGGGCCGGACTGTTGACGGCCTTGGGAGTCTGAACGGCGGTGGGCACAGTTGTCGGAACTGGAGTTTGGGCTCCAGCCTGCGGCTGCGCAAGAGCATCTTCCACAGGCGCGGGAGTTGCCGCCTCCAGCGCAATTGATTTTGGCAATTGAGGCAGTTGTTGAATTGTTTTGAGTGCCTCAGCTTCAATCTTTTGATCACTTGGCTTGCCGTCGGGCAAAGATTTGCCAAGATTTGGGGACAGGCCGAATGCAACTTCGATGGGTTCCGACATGTTTTTATCGAAGGGACTGCTGACCTCCGTCAGCTGCATGAATCCAAACACCATGCCCAGGATAACCGCATGCCAAAGAATGGAAAACCCGAGTGGCCATGGACCCAAACCATCGTCATCCAGATTTTCAATGCGGAGGCGAGACTGAAAAGCATGCTCGTCGATGCGTGGCTCTGGAGCAATCATGAACCTTGCAGAAAATGGAATTTCAAGATCCGGCTCTGTCGACGCCGCGTGCAATTCCGCGTCGGAAACCTCAAGCAATGGTTCGCCTTTGCCGGGTAGAGTTCCCTGCTCTGTTGTCCACAGCATTTCATCGCCATCCACACGTGGAAACGGCTTCAACGCAAATTGATTGTCTATGACAGCATTTTCCATGTTTCAACGAGCCTTCATTGCGCCGCCGGAACCTTCACCCATCATCCCTATCTTTTTTGCACCAGCCGAATGGGCGGCTGTCATTGCGTCCATGACTTTTGCATAAGCCACATCACGATCGGCTCGAATAAACACTGTCGGTTGCTCAAGGCCGACCAAGGCGGCCTGAATTTTGCCGACAAGATCTTCACGCTCAATAGATTTTTTTCCAAGAAAAAACTCGCCTTGGCTCGAAATCGAGACAACCACCGGATCCTGACCCAGACTCAAAGTCTTGGCTCTGGACTTGGGAAGTTGAATATCAACACCAGAAACGGCGAAAGGCGCAGTGATCATGAAAATAATCAACAGCACCAACATGACATCGACAAATGGTGTGATGTTGATGTCGGCCAACATTGTTGCGCGGCCCGCTGATGACGAGTCCGATCCCTCAAATTCGCTCGATCGAAATGCCATGATTCCACCTCATTCCGGACGTGTTGCTGTTTCAGACCTCTGCGATGGTGTTCAATGCAGAGGCCGTCGCGGGTGAATGGGAAGGAGCTGATTCGGAACGACCAAGGTTGAAATGTCGCTCTAGGATATTAAGGAAGTCGGTTGAAAAACCCTCGAGAATCAGCAATTGCTGACGGGTACGCCCGCTGAAAAAGTTGTAGGCAATCACTGCGGGAATTGCTGCTGCCAGACCCAATGCTGTTGCAATCAGCGCCTCAGAAATACCAGGTGCCACAGCTGCCAAACTCGACGAGCCTGTTTGTCCGATATCGTGAAATGCGCGAATGATACCGACGACCGTGCCGAACAATCCTATGAATGGACAAGCAGAAGCAGACACTGCAAGGA
>JBDLRR010000043.1:0-7323 GCA_039799985.1 Pseudomonadota bacterium
CGTAAAACTCGCCAGCGATGTCGGATTTCATCTGCGAATCAACAATCAACTGCGACTGACGGATTTTCCCTGCAGATGTCACCTTTTCAGCAAATTGCTTGAGCCCGTAGCTCAAAAAGTCATTCTTCCACTCGGCAGCCAATCTGCCTACGGCCTTTTCCCGGACTTCCATGGTCACAGGGACATCCAGTTTGCCAAACAGTTCCAATTCCTCAGCCCGCAACGATCGCCCAAGAGCGTCCTGTCCCAAACGGTTCAAAAACTCACGGGTGGTGACCAGCGAAGTGCATTGGTATTGATAGTCAACAGGCAGACCGATTCCACTGTCTTTAACGTGGTACTTCGATCGGGCATCAGCAACAACAAATGGAAGTCTTGCTTGGAACCATGCCAAAATTCGTTTGAAGTCTTCCGCCTCGGCACCCGAAAATTTATACATGTAAGGCATGCCTTTCGGTTTGCCATCCATCTTGCCCAAGAGATTGTTTTCAATCGACTGAAAAACTTCTACAGAAAATTGGTCAGATTCAATTTTGCTGATGAGCTTTTCGAGAAGGTCGTTGCTGGAAATTATTTTGTCGAAAGTCTCTTTGCCGGCGGGATCGATATTTTGAGCCAGCAATTCGCTTTCAAGCGGCAGATCAAACTCCACGGGCATTGGCCAGAAACTCCGCTTGTCTTTGCCGGTGCCGTGACACGTCGAACAGTACTCACGCAATTTGAGCATCACATTCTTGGCTTCCATGGGAATTACGGGAGTTGGGCTTGGTGTTGGGGACTTGGTTGGATCCACGTTCGCGGTGGATTTCGTCGGCTGAAGTGCGGAGCCGGTTTTGATGACCTTGTCGCCAATCGATTTTGGAGAACAAGCAGGAGAAAGGCCAACGAACCCAGCCAGCAAAACAACCACTAAGGGTGGAATTAAACCGTTGTTTTTTCCAAGCGTCTTCATCAAGACCTCGCAACTTGAGGTCAATATCGGAAGAAATTTGAAATCTTTGATAGTTATTTAAATATTTCCGAAATTCCCGCCAATTGCAGGAGATTATAAGTTTCCGGACAGCAAAATAAGAAAATTCTATAAGAAGCGGAATTAATTGAAGAGATGGTGCGCCCGCCCTGATTCGAACAGGGGACCCCCGCCATGTCAAGGCGATACTCTAACCAGCTGAGCTACGAGCGCACGAGGCAAGGCGTTCGATAGTACCTGTGCCTGTTGAAGTCAAGTCCCCAGGTCGACGGTCTTCAATCTGGTGCAACTTGCATGGTCCAACGAAGATTGTAGGCTGTTTCAATCGCCCAAAACCAAACACGGAGAATCGCCATGACGCAGAAGAATTATAACGTTGTTGCTGGTTTCAACCTGATTGCTCCGGCTTATGACCTGGCCAACGATGCCATGACCCTCGGTCTTCATCGCCTTTGGCGAGCGAAACTCTGCAAGACCGCTGCAAGGCTGGCCCCGCAAAAGGGACGGGTTCTGGATGTGGCGACCGGAACGGGAGACGTTCTTCTGGGAATTCTGAAATTCAGGGGCGACTTATCCCTGACTGGTGTCGACCCCTCCGAAGGCATGCTCGAGGTCGCCCGTGAAAAACTGACCAAAAAAGCTTCCCTCTACGCGGAATCTGTCGACATTCGCGCTGCCGATGCAAGAAAACTACCATTCGCGGACAACTCTTTCGACGTGGTGACGATTTCCTGGGGCATTCGAAACGTTAATCCCTTTCAGGAAGGTCTGCGGGAAATTCTGAGGGTTCTGAAACCAGGTGGTTCGATCGTCGTTCTTGAAAGCGGCAAGCCAGAATTCAAGCCAATCAACGCCGCATACAAATACTACGCTAAACTGCTCCCGTTCATTGGCGGGAAGATTTCTGGCTTTATGCCTGCATATCGGTACTACACCGAAACCGTAGAAGTTTTTCCGTCGGGTGCACAGTTCGTGGGTGAGCTCTTTGAATGTGGATTCGTCAAAGCGGGCTACAAGACTCTTGGCGGCAGTATTGTTTATCTCTACACGGCGCAAAAGCCACGTTAATCGGGCACTCCTCCACCCACAAAACGCAACACACTGATCTCACAATTCGTTCCAAGTCGCATTGGGGGACCCCAAAAACCGGTCCCTTCGCTCACGTATAGCCGCGTTCTTGTGTTCTTGATGGTATAGAGTCCAGTGTTGTAGGTCTGATCGCGATAAACAAAAAAGTGCAGTGGCCAGAACTGCCCGCCGTGTGTGTGTCCCGAAATCTGAACGTCGATCCAAGGAAACTTCTCGACGTTTGGTGCATCCTTGGGCTGGTGCGCAAGCAGAATATTGAGAGCCTGATCCCTGTTTTCTTCATTGCGAATATTCTGAACCGCATCTTCAAGGCGGGTATCCTTGCGTGCCAAACCATTAGCCTGACGCAACCACGACCTGTCTTCAATTCCGATGATATTGATACGATGACCGTCCACGTCGACGCTGGCGGAAGCATTTGAAAGAACCTTCCATCCCAGTTCGCCGGCGCAAAACTCGCGCCACTTTTTCGGATTGCTGTAGAATTCGTGATTCCCCGTCACGTAATAAACACCGAAACGAGCAGTGATGTCTTTCAGTGGCAGAACGTCGTTGCGCAATTGTCGGACACTTCCGTCGACCAAATCGCCGGTCACAAAAACCAGATCAGGCTTCAAGGAATTTACCGTCTTGGCGAGTCTCCTCATTCTTCTTGCGCCAACAAGTCCGGCCACATGAACGTCCGACAACACAACTGCGCTCAGATTTTCGAGCCCCACCGGCAAGGATTTGTTGACTGGAATAACCTGATAACGAAGCTTTTCGGGACGCAATATTTTTCCAATGGCTCGCCAGGCCAGCACAGACGTGACTCCCCAAACAAAGACAGCAAGCTGCGCTTCAGGGTGCCCCAAAACCTTCAAGCCCACGCTCAGTGGCAAGGTCAAAGCGCATACAAGCATCAGGAGGTAAGCGAACCCCATCCAGGTGAACATGAAGATTTCAAGCAAGCTGCGCAATCGCTTGGGAACCGCCCTTGCAACCGGAAATCCAATCACGGTCATGCCCCATAGAACAGCGACAACACCGATTGCAAAAGTCTGCTGAGTTGAATCCAACAGGGGATGAACAACCCGATGATAAAGGTAGGTATGAACAAAAGAAGTTATTCCCAACCACACCAGGATGGCCAACAAAAGCCTGACAAACATGAATCAAACCTCAGAGAAATCTTTGATAAACAATGCGGTAAGGAGCCTTCTGGGAATCCGGAATCGAACCACCCGTTTGCGCTGGGGGCTGATCTGCCGGTGCGGCAGGATCTGCTCCTGGAGGTTTGGGCTGAGCGGAACCCGCAGCTTTCTTGTCTTTGCGCAAATTGTCGACTGCAGACAAATTCTTTTCAACAATCAATTGATACGTGCGCTCGACTTTTCCCGAAACACCACGAACATTGATTCGATACAATTGCGTCTTCCAACCCAAAATACGCGAGCGGATTTCTTTCGTCATGCGATCCTGGCTGGGAATCAGATCGTCCAATTCCTGTGGCTTCGAAATACTCGCACCCTCTGCGCGTCTGTCTTCAATTTTGTCTACGATGGTGTCTTCAACTTCGCGGCCAGGGGGTGTCACCAGTGCCGACAACAACTCGATTTTCGCAAAGTTCACGTCAATAAGTTTGCTGTCCTTCGGAGCGACAGGCCAGATTGTCAAATACGGCAGAAAAACGTTGTAGATTTCATCATCATTAAATCCCGGAATCTTGCGCAACTCTTCAAGTGACTCCAAAGATGCGTTTTTGGGACGCCCATTCACGCGACCCGGCCCATCTCCAAATTGTGACAGTTCATCTCCGGCATCGGCGGAATCTATTTTGTCGCGGTCGATATAATCCTTGACGTTTGCGGCAAGCCGCCTCGGAGGGAAGCCTTTTTCCTCAAGCCATCGTGACTCGCGTGCGGTTGAAAACATCCGAACGAGGGTTTCAAATGCAACGTCTGTCGCAGGCTGATAACTGAACAGGTTCACGTTGAATTTTGTGCTCTCATTGGCCACATCAATCACAAAATAACCTTGGATATTCTGCAGAGCAGCGAGCAAACCTTCATCCAGACTGGCACTGATGTTGATCTTCGAAAGGTCCTTGATTTCCTCCAAACCTTGGGCGCCGATGGGATAACCATTGAGCAGTTCGGAAAGATTCTTGCCTCCCAACTGACTCTTGACGAGGGCCGGAATCGCCGAAAGCTGCGAAGAAACAGCTGGAGGAAGATTGGGATTGTCAGCAACGTCGTTGACCTGCGCTTCAAGCGAAATAAGAAACAATGCAAACTGAGCGCCAGTCAGAGCAGCGCTTTCTGCGCGCATTCTATCCTGTTCACCCACCGAACTGCGGACGGTGATTTGCGCCTGAAAAAACACTTCACCCATGACTGCAATGATGACACCAACAAGCGACAGCACAAAAATGAGTGCCATCCCGCGTTCGTTTTTTCGGGAATCAGGGTCACCTTTCCCGAACGCACTTCTGCATCTTTTGGAAATTCGCTCAAGCAAGGCTCGTGACATCACTGCACCCAACTTAATTCTGTTTTTGGCTCTTTCAGATCCGTTTGGCCAGCGGTGTACATCAGATAGACGATGGTGCTCAGTTTCAACGAACTTCTCTCGGGAAGCTGTGTTGATGCGCCTTCTTCACGCAGTTGTTTTCGAAGCGGATCATCAGGCGTGTAGACTGACAAATCAATTTTGACCATCTTAGGCATCTTTCGGCCAAAATCGCTGCGTTCCGTGTTCCAGTCAAGAATAAAATCCTGCCCGTTCCAGGCCATTATTTTTAGTTCCTTCAGATCGTTGACCAAAACTTGCGAAACACCATCCACAATGGCGTCATCAGAAATCTTTTTCACTGCTGGATCGACGATTCTCACAAGTTGTTTTGTTTGGGAAAGCGAATCCGATGGGGTACGACAAACGCTGGCAGGTGCGGAATTGTCGGGGCACACAAGATATTGAACGTACGCGATGTTTGACTCTGGTCGGTTGGCAATCAGCGATTGATGCGACTGAGTCATAAACAACAACCTGGGATTCTGATTCAATACAAACATGGGCCGGCCAATCAGGTCACTGTTCGACCTGGCGGCCTGCTCATCGTTTCCTGTGGCAAAAAATGCGTGCTTCAAATCATCTGTCAAGCGCATCATTGCCGAATGCGCAGAATGAATCACGCCATTGGACTGTTGAAGACGGTTTCTGGTTTCAATCTGATTAGACATGGCACTCACGGCATACAACGAGAGCGAGGCAATAATTCCGACCGAAATCACAATTTCGATCAAGGTGAAGCCTGACTCCGGATTCCGATTCGACTGAATACCTCTTTTGAACATTTGATTGAGTTTCATTTTGTAAGCCCCGGGATTCCGATGTGCACCGATTTGCGATCGATCAGCAGCATCCCCAAATCCATCGATCGTTGTTGCTGTCCATCGTTCCAGAAAGCAGTGAAGGTGACCGCCCGGTAGATGTCATCCGGTAGCTGAGAATCAAGCATTTCTCCAAACTGCTTGAACTTTTCGCCACCTTCACTGTCGTCAGCACCACCCACAAGACCTTGTCCAAGACGCACGCTCGCAAGCAAAAACTTGGACGCTTTGATGGGTGTTTGCCTGTTCTTGTATTCAAAGCGGACGGCTTCCTCGTCGTCGCCATTGAGCTTGACAGGACTCGGGCCAGAGGTCTCGGGTGGAAGTCCTTTGACCCCTTTTACATCTGAAATGTACTCAATCTGAGCACTGAGCGCGCGCAGCGCCCACGTGGCCTGAATGTTGGCAGCCGTATTTTTTGCAACTGCCAATGAACTTGCCTGAACACCAACGATTTGCGAAAAAACTGTCACCAGGATGCCGATGGCAAGCAAAGATTCAAGCAGAGTGAAACCAGAAGATCTTTTTCTGTCAGCGCTCACGAATAAAATCCGCTTCCTGAAGCCCATCAAGAATCGAACACTGTCCTGAAAGCGCATCCAGCGAAAGAGTGTTTTTGGGTGATTTGTCATCTATCCCGCCTCCCTCTTCTGCTTGCGTGGCAATCTGAATTTGAGCACGGATTGCCTCCCCCCATGGGAAAAAATACACGTACGCCAATTCACCTTCGCGGAGATCCGCTTGGGTTAAGGCTCTGGGCATACCTTCCGTTGCAATACTCCAGAATACTAAACCCGAGGGCAGTCGTCTTCGTGTCAGAATCGCATCTTCCACTTCTTCCCACTTTTTTTCTTTCAACACATTCCGCTGCACGGCAAGTATCGAACGGACGCTGTAGGAGCGCTCTGAATTTCCTCCGCCAGCTTTACGGACATCGGCAAAGAGTTTTTCCAGATCCTCGATGAGCCTGGCTTTGTAGTCGTCTTGTCGGAGTTCACCAGCTGATTTTTCAACATTCTGCACCGACGGACGACCACTGAAGTTAGGCGGAGCTGCCTCAACCCAGTATTCTCCACTTTTCAATGAAAACACGACCCGGTTGACCCGACCACTCAAAACAGAGTTGTCATAGGTCGAGCGCAATGTGCCTGCGATTTCGCGTATCGACATGGACATGCGGGAACCCACGGTCAGTCCGATGTTCGGCAGAATCACCGACGCAATCGAACCCATGATTGCCATGACAAGTATTATTTCAAGCAAAGTAAAGCCGGACTGGCGTCCCTGGCTTGTGTTCCGTGGCTCGCGGCGATCCGGATGATCAATGAGCACGGCAAGTCTCTCCTGAATTTCTTGCTGGACCCTGGGTCGAGAATTTTTATTGGGCTGGGGCCTGACCGCCATTTGCATTCGCGCCACCGGTGGTTGCAGCCGCGTCGGTTTCACGACCGTTGACGAAAGTCAGGTCATCTTCAGTTCCGGACTGCGAATCAGGGCCCCACGAGACCATCTTCGAACCTTTTGCTGTAAGTTCGTATTCAAACTTGTTTCCCCAGGCGTCTTTGACGTCGTCTTCCGCACCAATATAAGGGCCAGCCCACTTTGCTCCGGCACCGGGATTATTCAAAAGAGCCTCAAGACCTTCTGCTGTCGAAGGGAAGCGACCAATCTCAGCTTGATACTTAAGAAGCGACGCTTGAACGTTGTTGACCTTGACTGCTGTCTCTTTTTTCTTGGCCTGAGTACCACCGCTGCCAAGACCACCAATCAAGACGGCCATCAGGGTTCCGAGGATACCCAGCACGATGATGATTTCGAGAAGCGTGAAACCCCCTTGCGATGAACGCACCTGGGCCAATTGAATTTCCTTGCGAGCGAACTTGGAACGGATCT
>JBDLRR010000044.1:0-5040 GCA_039799985.1 Pseudomonadota bacterium
GAACAGATGCAGCAAGCTCTCCTGCCCGCAATTCGGTTGACAGCTTTGCCTTGGCTGTGAAGCTTTTGAAGAACGATCTTGTCACGTGTATCAACATGGGCGTGGGTGGATTCGACACCCACACGCAACAAGACCGAAACCTGATGCCGATACTCACTGGTTTTGATGCCTTGTTTGCAACATTTCTTGCGCAACTCAAGGCCAACAATTTGTTGTCCAAGACTTTGGTTGTTTTGTATTCCGATTTCGGTCGCACTCCGAAGGTGAACCGTTCTTCTGGAAGGGATCATTGGCCGATTGGCGGTGCCCTTGTTGCCGGTGGTGGTTTGGCCGGAGGACGAGCTGTGGGTGCGACCGACGAAAATCTGCTGGCATTGAATGTTGATCCGTCCACGGGACTGATTTCCAGTTCCGGCGTGCAGTTGAGTCCTGTTCACCTGGGTGGAAGTATTCTCGAGTTGACCTTGGGTTCCGGATATCTTTCGAAGCGTCCGTATTTGGAATCGATTCCTGCTCTCACACGCCTGAAGACCTAACAAGAGGACAGAGTCATGTGGTTTCCTGTCGATCTTCCAACGCCGAGCGAGCATTTTGTATTGCGGACTCAAACCCAGCAAAGCAACTCACCCTTCACCAAGGGAACATTGCTGCCGATCTCGTGGCGTACTCTTGATACCAATTCCAACTTGAGCGGGACCCAAAATGGTGTTCCCACCACACAAACATCCTACGTTAAGACCATCAAACGCAATACGGGTCTCGCTTTTTCTCCCTCATCGGGCCTTTGGTTTTCGGCGTTGTTCAATGAAGACGTGACTTCGTTGCGGAGTGTGCCCGAGACCGGAACGTACAGGGTGAGTGGTGCTTTGGAGGAGTTTACTGTCAGAGAAGTTCTTGCCCGCGTTGGTCTTGAGGTGAATTCATCCTGCACAGTTGGGATTGCACTGCGCGGCCAGAGCATAAAAGGCGACATTCTGGGGAGCTTTAACATGGCTCCCGATGAACGGACAATTTATTCCGGCCAGAGGATGGGCATTGCGGCTTCGACAATGTTGAACTGGCAGCAGGTGAGGGCGGCAATTCGCTACGAAACGCCCGTCACCGGCAAAGTTTCGATTGGTGGTGAGAGCAAAGTCAGTTCGGCTCCAGGTTATTTGGGTGCAGCCGTCGATTATGCACAATCGGCCGAGCTGCATGTGCGCGGTGAATGGGGCGTGTGGGAATTTGCAAAGAACGAACTTGGAACACCGGTGCCTGGTCCAAGCAAATTGCGACAGGGCAATATCTTGCCCTTGGGCCTTGCTGTTGATGCTCGACTTCTGCCGGTGTCGGTGATGGGAGTTGGAACCCGCACCGCGATTGGTTCGAGTGCGCGCCTGGAAACTGATCTTGTGCTGGGAAGACTCTACTACTCTAACGACACCGATTTGCTTCCGCCCAAATCCATCGGTGATTCCGACAAGGCGAAAATGTACACGCTGCGTCTGGGAATTGCGTTCGACAAGACAGATTGGGAATCTCAGCTTTTTATCGATTATTCCACGATGAAATTTTCGCGAACCTCGAATTCAAACCAGCTCTCAAACGCCCTCGTGCAATGGGGTGTGGGCTTGCGCGCTGGGATCGAGATTTGATTCGAATTCGGGCAAGACGTTTTCTCGAGGACCGAAAGATCTGACTTTGCCGTTTTCCATCCACAACACGAAGTCACAATGAGCAAGCGTTGAAAGCCTGTGCGCAACAAGAATACGGGTCCGGTGGCAGAGCAATTGTGAAAGTGCCCATTCAAGCTTTTGTTCCGAGGCCGGATCGATGGCACTGGTGGCTTCATCCATCACGATGACGGGTGTTTCCTGAACGATGGCGCGCGCCAAACAAATGAGTTGTCGCTGACCGGCTGAAAAATTCGCCCCCCGCTCGTGGACGTTTTGATCCAGACCACCTTCTCGCTGAAGAATGTTCTCGAGACCCAGCGTTGCAAGCACATCGACGAGTTGCGTATCGATGTCTTTGCGCATCGTCAGGTTGTCTCGCAGGGTGCCGCGGAACAGAGTGGGTTCTTGGGGAATGTAAGCCAACGTGCTGCGCAGCGAATCGAGGTCGTGACCCTTGTCTGTTGAAGACAATCCACAAATAGAAACTGATCCCGATTCTACATTGTAGAGTGAAAACAAAGCCTGCACGAGCGAGCTCTTTCCGCTGCCCGTGCGTCCCACGATGCCCAGGCTTTTACCCGCAGGAAGAGAAAAAGAGACATCATCGAGGACAAGCGGTTTGCCCGGAAAATAGCGCATCGCCAAGTTCTTCACTTCGATTCCCATAGCCGTTTTCGCGTCTTCGTGTGTGCCTGTCGCTTCCACCGGGCGACGTTTGTAGTCGTCCAGACGTTCTGCACCTGTGAGGGCTTCCTCAAATTGAATCACATATTCAAAATACTGCTGAAGCGTTGTTGAAAGCAGCCAGACTTGAGTCAGCACCACCACAACATGACCGACGCTGATGAGATGATTCTGCTGCAGCAAGATTCCGGCTCCACCGATAAAAATCAAACCCAGCGCCGTGACCAGACTCATTTGAAAAGAAAAATGGGTGGTGGTTCGCTGTTGGTTGAGCCGTTCATGTTGCAGGTGACCCGAAAGAGTGTTGAACCTTCGTGTGAAATGCTCTTGTCGGCCATAGACCTTGACGGTGCGGGCTCCTTGGGTGGTCTCGGCAAAGTGGGCAATCGCGGGACCCCTTGCTGCAGACACTTTGCGACGTGCTGTGCGGATGTTCATCCGGTTCCAAAAATACACTGACAAATACGAAACCCCGACCAACGCTGCGGCCGGGATTCCCCAGACTCCTGAAATTGAAATAAAGACGAGGCAAAGGATGGCATCGAAACTGAGGCTGATGAATTCACCCATCGGCCCACCCGTCATGCGCAGCACACTTTCAAAGTCGCTCGAAAAGCGGGTCAGGGCGCGTCCCACCGGAGTGCGGTCGAAAAACGTCATCGGAAAGCGGGATACCCTGCGCACAACAGAGTCGTGCAGTTGGCCTGCAGCACGTGTGCCGATGCGGGCAATCGCGACGCGGAAGATGAGATTCAGCACCAGTGCGCAGGCAACCATTCCAATAATCAAGGCCGCGAATTGGGCTGAGCTCCAATTCGACATGGTTCCTGGAAGCTTGCGACATTCGGGTCCCACACACTGCGAGTCGATCCAAAGTCCTACGACACTGGCGGAACCCACAAGGCACGTGCGGGCCACAAGTCCCACCAAAAGTGTTGCTGCCAACGATAATTTCCAAGGTGAATAGGCTTCGCGCAGACTCTGCCACACCTGACTTTTATACTGCCCCTGAAACTCGATTTCATTTTCCAGATACTTGCTCGTTGGAGGCAAAGACGCATTGATCACTTTGCCACCTCGGTCTGCAGGCGACCTTGCTGGAGTGTCCAAACTGCGTCGCAGAAAGGAAGAACCGACAAACGATGTGAAACAAGAAGTCGGGTTTTGTTTTTCCAAAGGCCAAAAAGGAGATTTTCGATCAACTGTTTTTCGGTTGCAACATCAACAGCGCTCAAGCAATCGTCGAGCAAGAGCACTTCACGACCCAGACCCAATGCACGTGCGAGACTCAGCCGCTGGCGCTGGCCACCGCTCAGATTCACTCCGCGTTCGCCAATTTCGGTGTCGAGTCCTTCGTTCATCAGACTCAAGTCATGTGAAAACGCACTCAAGTTCAATTGGTTGAGCGTGGCTGTGTCGCGGTCGGGGGGAAGGTTGTAATTGAAGCCCACATTGTCGCGAATATTGGCACTCATGACAAAGCCGTCCTGAGGCACGAAACCATAAAAAGCTCGCAGTTGTGAAAGGGGCAATTCAAGGGCATTGCGGCCAAAAATTTCGTAACTTTCAAACTCGCAGGGAATCTCGCGCAGCAATGCATGCAGCAAAAGTGTTTTACCGGAACCCACAGGGCCAACAATGGCGACACAGCTGCCGGCCGTCACCTCAAAGTCGAGGTTGTCGAGAATGACCTTGTTGTTTTGCACGACCCGCAAGCCGCGCACCTTGAGGGCGGGAGCGTCCTTTACAAGCGGTGGTACCATCGGTGAAATATCGGAGCCCGGGTTTGCCTCGCCCGGTTCGCGTTCCAGCGCCAAATAATTTTCCAGCCGCCGAACCGAAGTCATTGCGTCCAGTGTGTTGACCAAAGCCCATGGAAAACTGCGCAGCGGTCGGACCATGAAAACTCCGCACAGCCAAAGTGCGGCCACGAGGCTGCCCGCGCTGACTTCCGGCCGCAGGGCAATGTAGGTCAGGGCAACCGCATTGAGCATGTAGGGGGCCACCTGCATCACTCCGTTCATTGCCGAGCCGTTGCTGACCTGTCGCAGTCGGGCGTCTGTTTCGTTGCCACGAGCATTGAAGATTTTTTCTTCAAATTTTTTGCTCCAACCGAGCATGCGCACGGCGCGCATGTTCTGCAGCCATTCGTTGATGATGGCCACCCTTGCGGCGGTGGCAGCTTTTGAACGGCCAAACAGGCGAGCCTGTCGGCGTGCCATGAAAAGGCAAATGAACAAATTGGCAAAAGCGGTTGCCAGCAGCGGAGCCGGCGGAAGGTCGTCCATCCACATCAGGGCAAATGGAAAGCTGATGAGCGGAACTCCAGCGATGGCGATGAGAGGGAGTACTTCTTCAAACAACGAGACGACCGCATTGATGTCTTGTGCATAAAGACTCACTGTTTCACCAACGGTGAACTTGAAGCGTGATTCACCCCGCAGCGCCAAAGTTTGTTCGTATATTCTTTCGGCAATTTGCCGGTGCACGAGTGTGCCTTCACGTACAAAAAGCAATTTGCAAACAGATTGCAGAACTTGGGCCAGAAAGAGTCCCAAGGCTGCGATCAAGAGCAAAGGCCAGAGTTTTTGTTCACTCGTGTTTGACTTGAGATTGTCGACAAAAGACTTTTGCGCAAACACACCCATCAGTGCGGCGGCAGTGCTCAAGATTCCGAGTGAAAACAGACCGAGCCTCTTGA
>JBDLRR010000045.1:0-17272 GCA_039799985.1 Pseudomonadota bacterium
TGTCACCCGTGAGCAAACGATTGCCATCCACAAGAAAAGAGATGCTTTCGCTTGTGTGGCCAGGCGTGAAAAGGGTTTTAATCTCGATGTCGCCGATTTTCAAAACATTGTTGTCATCCAAAGCGATGTGCGGAAATTTCACGTTCGCCTTTGCGCTCAAGCCGACCTGTGCATTTGGAAAGGCATCCTGCAACAATCCATTACCCGTCACGTGGTCAGCATGCACGTGGGTTTCGAGCAGGTACTTCAAATTCAAACCCAATTCATCGATGCGTTTTTTGTAGACGTCGACATTTTCGCGAACAGAGTCAACCAATGCAGCATCGCGGGATTTGGGGTCGGCAATCAGAAATGTGTAGGTGGATGTTTCTGAATCAACAAACTGTTCAAAAATGATTCGGCTCATGGTGCTCTCCTCACAATGTTTTCAATAGATCGTAGCCGCCCTGGATGGAACAAATGACGTTTGGAAATCCTGCGTCTTTCAGAATTTCGAGCGCCATTTGTGTGCGGTTGCCGCTGCGACAGTAGAGGAAGATTTCTTTCGATTTGTCGAGCTCGGCTTGTCGGCTTCCCAGTTCACCCAAAGGAATGTGCACCGCATCAGGCAACATGCCTTGAGCCACTTCATCATTATTGCGCACATCAAGCATCACTGTGCTGCCAGGCTTGGCAGCCCTGTAACGAGCCATGAATTCCTGGCAGTTCATTTTGAGACACGTCATATAACACCTCCGGTCTTGTTTCCTGACATTAAACTCATCGGAGCATTTAATCAAGTATTTAATTATTTAATTGAATATTGATCTCAAGATCTCGAAGTTACTGGATTTTAGATATACAAAATTTGACTGCTGCAAGAACTCTCGGCCAGCCAGCCGGAAGCCGGGCATCAAATACTGAAGAGGGATATGAATATCTTTTTGATTGCAGAGTTTTTTCCACATCGGTAAAGCAGGCCTGCCAATTTTCTTCAGGAGGGCACACACATGAAACTCATATCCAGCGACAACATCCTCACTGCCAGCACACTTGCCGCATGCTTGTTTTCCACAGCTTATGCACAGGCCGGCCAGCGATTTCTTTGTGTTTTTGAAGACGCGTCCGAAGAAACCCGTTTTGAAATCGACATCCGCGAAGAAGGCAACGAGGCAACACTCACCTACAAATACTCTCCCATCGCAAACCCAGAAGTTGTTCAGGGCAAAATGCAACTGACCAAGACCAGCGTTACCTGGAGTCACTTTATCTTCACCGGCCGCGACTCCATTTCCACCGTCAAGGCTTCGGTTCCTGCCGGACTGGACGGAAATTCGATTTATGTTCAGATGGACGTCAAGGTCGGAGACAAGACGCTCGAGCCTTACAAGTGGCTCGAATGCAAGCGCGCTCGCTAAAGCAGCAGCGCGCCGAAGGATGCAAACAAGGAGGACTTCATGTGGGATGAGCGCTATTCGGGTCGCGAATATTTTTACGGCAAAGAACCCAATGACTTTCTCAGCGAGCAGATTTCAATTGTGAATCCGGGCGAACGAGTGCTGTGCCTGGCCGAAGGCGAAGGCCGCAATGCCGTGTTTATTGCCGGAGCTGTTGGCCAGGCCGAGGTTGTTGCTGTCGACGGATCTGCCGCCGGACTCAATAAAACAAAAATACTGGCAGCCGAAAGAAACGTCAGCGTCCACACGGTGCACGCCGACCTTGCTGAATTCGACCTTGGATTGGAAGAATGGGACGTTGTGGTTTCGATCTGGTGCCACCTTCCGTCGGCGCTGCGCAAACAAGTTCATGCAGCGATTGTCCGCGCCCTCAAACCTGGCGGAAGACTCATCCTCGAAGCCTATACTCCCGACCAGCTCAAACATGGCACCGGAGGCCCGAAGTCGCTGGACATGCTCATGCAGTTGAATGACCTGAAATCTGAACTGGCAGGGCTCGAGGTCGTCATTGGGCGCGAATGCGAGCGGGACATCCACGAAGGCCAAGGCCACCAGGGCCTCAGCGCGGTGGTACAGGTCGTGGCCAAGAAACGCTGATTTTAGCTGTTTTTGGTATGCCGGGACTGAGGATTGAGCGGACGTGGAACAGTTCACCAACCGGGGCCTTGGCAACCCGAGGCCCGTTATGCTACCAACCCGGGTATAGCCGCGGAGAGGTGTCGGAGTGGCTGAACGTCCCTGATTCGAAATCAGGCGTACCGCAAGGTACCGGGGGTTCGAATCCCCCTCTCTCCGCCAAGCAAAGCCCAAGCACATAAGAGCTTGGGCTTTTTGTTTTCTAAAATCGATTTGCGTTCAATTGCGTTCAGCCTTTTTCAAAGAGCCCTGTCCAGCATTCGATCTGCACAAGCCTCAAAAAATCTCACCTGCCCATAGTTTTGTGCAGAACTGATCGAAGGGAAGAATCTCGATGTCGTCCTCTGTGCATCTGGCCTTGCTTTCCAGCGATACCAATACGCGCCTTTTGACCGAGGGGTGATCGACCTTAAATTCACGAAGTCCTTTGAAATCGTCTTGATTTATGCGCTTTGAGGCTTTGGCCTCGATGGCCACCTGTGCCTTACGCCCGATCACGAAATCAACTTCCGTACCTGTCGACAAACGCCAGTAAAACAATTCCTCGAATCGGCCAGCATATTCGTTGTATGAGCGAATCTCGTGCGCAACCCAGTTTTCAAATGCCCGGCCGAACAGTTCGCCACCAACGCTCAATGCGCCTCGTTGAGCCAACTGATTCACCACACCCACATCACAGAAATAGAACTTGGGCGAAGCAACAACCCTTCGTTTTGGATTACGGGTGTAAGGTTCCAGATACCAGCCGAGATGAGTATCAACGAGGATCGAGTAGTATTCCCGGATTGTATTCGCCGACACGCCCACGTCCCTGGCAAATGAAGAATAACTCACTATTTGCCCATCCGAGAGTGCAGCCTTTTCCAGGAAATCGGAAAAATGTCCCAGATTTCTGACCAACGCCTCGGCTGCAATCTCCTCTTTCAAATAGTCTGAAACGTAGGCTCGGATGAGGCGCGGAAATTCGCTTTCATTGCACAAATAATGATTGGGAATATAGCCCCTGTTCAAGATGCGGACGAGATCGAATTGTTCTCCAAGTTCTGCAGAAACAAAACCAAAGAGTTCGTGCCTGAGCGCGCGACCACCCAGAAGATTGGCGTGCCCTCGCTTGAGCTTGCGGGCACTCGAGCCGCACAATGCAAAAACCACTCGGCGATTTTCGATGAGCCAATGGACTTCGTCGAGAAGCTGCGGAACCTTTTGTACCTCATCAATCACAACCATCGTGCCTTGTGGCAACACCGAGACTTCCTCCCGCAGGAGGTGTGGCGCTCTTGAGTAGCGTGCAAATTCGTCGGACTTGAGAAGATCAACAAATACAGCATCCGGAAAATTCATCCTCAGAAGCGTTGTTTTGCCCGTCTGCCTCGTTCCCCAGACGAAAAACGACCTGCTTGGCTTTTTTTCCAGTCTAATCTGCCTTTTATACAAATCATCACCTCTACTGCGGATTTGCATGAAATTTTGCAGCGCTGGTTACAGAATGTAGAGAACACTTAATTTTGTCAATATTACGTTCCGCAACTTTCGTGACAATGCTTGCTTTAGAAGCCTGCTGCTCGCCAGTGGAGTTGCACCATCAATCCTCACACCGTTGTCCGAATGCCTTCCTCTCTACCCTCCCCTGTATTTTGTGCGACATTTGCGACAAACGCAGCCGCATAACGAAGGACGTCAGTGGATTTCAGTGGATCTCATCACGCATGAGTTGTTATTGAAAAATAAAGATTAATCAATCATCTCGACTGATTGAACGATCGGTAAAACCAATCCCCCTCTCACCGCCATTTGAATTTAGAACCCGCCGAGAGGCGGGTTTTTTTGTTGGATTGAAACAAATCCCAGCGCTTTCAAAGTCACACACTTCATAACGACGAAAGCGATTTAATCCCGTCCCGCCAAGGGATGACTTCGACGTCAATTTCTTCAATTCGATACGCATGGGGAGTGCGGCAAAAACAGTATTTTTTGCTCTTTGGGTATTCTCGCGCAAAGAGAACAAGACTCTTGAGATCTGACGCGTCTGGTGCCCTGGCAGACTTAATTTCAATAGCAGCAATCGGTGCGCCCAAACCACGCGAGAGAAGAATATCAACTTCCTGACCTGCCGAAGTTTGCCAATAGGACAATTTGAAATCGAGTTGCTCATACTCGTTCTTGCGAAAAATCTCTTGAATAACGTAAGTCTCGAAAAGTTCCCCAAAACGCGATGTCCGCTCTGAGAGTTCAATGCGAAGTTCACCACGCAAAGCGTTTGCAACTCCATTATCGAACAGAAAGAACTTCGGCGCTGTGCGTAGCTGCTTCACTGTGGACTCATGCCAACCCGAAATTGAGAACCCGAGCAGCGTGTCTTCAAGAATTCGAAAATACTCTAGGACCGTATTTGGAGTGGTTCCGATAGGCTTGGCAATGTTGCTCGCATTGATAATTTTACCGTGATGCTGACCAGCGATTTCCAAAAATCGCGCAAAGGTATCAACCTTTCTGACGAGAGCCTCAAGCTGAATCTCTTCACGCAAATAGGTATGAACATATGCACGCAGAGAGCGTTCTGGCTCGCTATTATCAAGGATGATCCCTGGAAGGGTTCCGAGCCTCAAGATTCTTTCAAGTGGACCTGAGTACTCGCTGCTATCGAGCGGAAAAAGCCTCAATGACAACGCCCTACCCGCGAGCAAATTAGCGCCCTGGCGTTTGAGCTTCCGGGCGCTTGATCCAGTGAGCAAGAATTGAATTTTTTTACGATGCTTCTCATAAAGGTAATGCACAACATCGAGCAGCGCAGGCAGCTTTTGAATCTCATCAATTAAAACTGCGAGGTGCTGATCTTTCAGAGCTCCTTCAACATCCGAACTCAGAAGTCCAGGATCGCGCAAATAGCGCTCGTAGTATTCTGGCTCGAGAAGACTCACGGAAAACGTCCGCTGCTTGCTTGCAAGCCACTGGTTTGCAAGGTGAGTTTTTCCAACCCCTCTGGCTCCAAAGAGGAACGAAGAGTGAGAATCTCCCAGTATTTGCAATAACTTAAGACTTCTTTCAATCATACTTCAAATTTATATCATATTTTTGAAATTGCAATGCCAACATTGAAAACGTGTCAAAATCGTCCAAGACAAACCCAATCTGCCAATAGCCGCGGGGATTTGCGGCCACGTGCGGCCAGCGGGGGCACTCAACCAAGGATGTCAAAAGGTGTTGGTGGATGTCGTCGAAGTTTTAAGTTCAGAATTTAATAAAATTTTTTCATCATTACGGGGACGTAAAAAACCACCAACGAACGCCCCCTCTCTCCGCCGATGCTGACAGAAGAGTTCGTCATTCCAATGGGGCTCACACAAACAGCGCTTGCTGAAAAACTTGGCTGCGCTCCTCGCTCTGTAAACGAAATCTGCAACGGCAAGAGAGCCATCAGCCCGCTCATGGCCATGCGTTTAGCCGAGGTTTTCGACAACACTCCCGAGTTTTGGATGAACCTTCAAACAGCTTGGGATCTCTGGAAGGAATGGGAAAAGCACTCTGGCAAAAAAAGAATGGCGTGAGGCACTCGACCTGTATCCGATTCATTTTGACCTCAAGCCATCCAACAATCATCCTCCGCTTTGCCACATGCGCCTGCCGGTTTTATTGGAATTACTGCACGTGGTATCGATATTGAACCATCTCTCATGGAATCAACCCTGAACTAAAGCACCAAAACAAAGCACATCAATTTCTCAAGTTGCGTGAACCCGATGTTTCTTGGGTTTCTCTCGCGACTGCTTCCGAAAAGCGGGCAAACCCCGTCTTTCCTTCCACCTTCTATAAGAATTAGGTGACAACTGTTTACGCATGAGAGCTACTATTTCGTCGCCAGTAAGCCCAAACTGGTCCGATATTGCTTTCAATGGAACTGTGTCTTGCATCGCAAGGTCCACGATTTCCTCTGTTCTAGGATCGATATTTTCATTCATGTGAGTGACCCTCGGGGTTTTTTACTGTGAGCCGTGGCCAATCATCCTCATGCCATGGCCTTTTTGCGTTCAAGTTTCTCCACTCCACAGGCTGTTGACGCGCACGACGAATCATTTCTGGGAGCTCGTTTGTCAACTTGCGTGTTGGAATCCAGTCCAGTTGCTCGAGAGTGCCATTCAAGTTGAATTGATAATGCTCATCGGCGAAGTCGATCATCCATGGCTGGTAAAATTCTCTTTTGCTGACCTTCGTCAGACAAAGCGCACCAAAACGAGCAAGCCACTTTGGTACGCGAATTTTGGGTAATTTAAATCCATAAAGTTCGTGATCAACGATTGTAGCAATTTGGCTGTAAGTTGTGGCCTCTGATTCCCCGATCAATACTCGACGGTAGCGCACTTTTGCCGAAAGTTGTTTTTGAAATGCCTTACAAACATCGTCAAGGTGAATGTAAGTGAGTCCTTGGTTTCCATCTCCTGGATAAAACCATCTTTGGAATCTGCAGCGCAGGTGGCATTCCAAAAACTGATAAAGAGGAACCAATTCACATGTATCAGTATAAACTCCAGCTATAACCATCTCTACATAAGGCTCGTCTGCGAGTTCCTTCCGAAGAATGTCTTCTGAATCTTTTTTGAACCGTGGATACTCCCATCTGGGATGGCTTTGCGCATGCGCTTCAATCAAAGTGCCATTCGACACAGGTTCCAAGCAGGCCATGCTGCTCGCCTGAATAAAGCAACTCTCAGATGCCTTTAAAGACCTGTAACAGCGAGCAAGCTCAAATAAGCCAAGCTTCAATCTATCGTAGTGGATAGATGGTTTGTTAGAGAAATTGTAATAGCCTGCAAGATTCACCAAACCCTGAATAGGTCTCGGATGTTCCTCAAAAAAAGCCCGAATCACTGATGGGTCGCCCAAATCCAATTGAAAAAAATTAACATTTTTTCCTAACGAATGCTGCGCGGGTGGTTTGATATCAAGGGCAGCAACATCAAAGTCCAAGGCAAGACGCTCAACGAGTGCAGTACCAATCAGTCCTGAGCTTCCCGAGACAACAATCCAGGGCTTCACGATTTCGTCCTCTTTGGCACAATCAATGATTGGATTTGAGTGATCAGATTTTGTGTTGTTTCGGGAAAAAATCGAGTCATCGCGAGAATGGCCTGATTCTCGACGCCATAAGTTCTTGCCATGGCGGGCTTCTCGTAAGTTCTGTAAATCAATTCCGCAACGCCATCAGCACTGCGGCGAGGTATCCAGGAGCTCATGTCATCACTCATTTCCGTTTGGATAAGTCCGGGAAGCACGGTGCTAAATGAAATTCCTGAGCGCGCATACTCATGCTCAAGACTTTGCCACAGTGCAGCGAGAGCTGCTTTACTGGCTGCATAGGTTGCGTTTCCGGGAAAAGAGGTACAGGCCGCAAGAGACCCTATCGCAAGAAAATGCCCCGAACCCCTTTTCTGCGCATGAGGTAAAAAAACGTCAAGCATCCAGCTGGGACTCAGATAATTGAGAGCGAGTTCATGCATTCTGTCGGTGGAAGTGTTCTCTGAATACAACTTATTTGAACTGACTCCCGCGTTAAAGACAACTCCGTTGGGACAACCGTGCTCTTCCAATATCTGTTCGGCCAAAAGTTGAGTCGTCTCTTTATTTGAGAGGTCACACTCATACCAATGTGCTTCAAGACCAGCGCGTCGCAATTTCTGGCAGATATTGAGCAGTTTTTGGCCACGTCGTGCGACTCCTACTGCTTTGAAACCATTTATGGCGAATTGTTTGAATGTTGCTTCCCCGATGCCGCTCGAGGCGCCTGTCACAACAATGCATTTCAAGTTCTCACATTTCTTTTGGCCAAGAGCTGACCTTAAAATGCTCACAATGAAGCTCCCTTCTCTGCTCCTAACCGATATGCGCTCGAAGCATCGAAAGCTTGACCTAGGCTTTCAAGGTGCAGATACAGTGTGAGAATATAGATTCCCAAGAACAAAAAGTCCTCGGAGAGTTTAAGTTTATGCTTTTTCAAAAACAGAAAGAGGCTGTCAAAAGAATTCATGAAGTGTGAAACTCTAAAATGCATTGGAGCTGTTCTGCCTTGCCCAAAGTGGCATTCCAAAAGTTTCCTAAGTTCAATTTTTGCATCGGAAGACATCGAATCAGAGCACAGCCCCAACTGCTGCAAGCCGGCCTGCAACGAATTATCGCTGTCGGTATAAAACCCATCGTATAGTTCCCTGATTCCAAAAATGAAATGATCTGAAAATCGATACCAAAGACCATTCGGATACCATTTGATGCTAAATGGCCCCGTGGCAGAAAATCTTTCTCTTCTGAGATCAAGAAACACTTCTTGGCCTGTGTAAATCTGCAAAAAGTAGATCTCGAGGAGTTTCTGACCCGTGTGATGCGCGTGGTTTTCTCGTTGGTCTGTGTTGTCACTGCTTTGAATCTGCTTGCTACCTGCAAAAGTTACACCAGCTGGCAAAAATGGCTCCATCTGATCTTTTATTCTGTTCACAGATGTTTCAAAAATAAGCTCTCTAGAAACGGCTCCCGACTTTTTAAGAGCTGAAGTCCAGTCAATGACGTCAAACGCAGAGGGTGAGATGTAATCAAGCAGACTTCCAAAGCCACGCGGCAAAAAACTGAATGCACTCTTCATTTAGGTGCCTCAACTGATAAAATGAGGAAATTGGCCTCAGGCAAGCTGGCGAACTTGAACTAGGTTTTAAATGTTCGACAAAAGTCTCAAAGCTTTGACCTACTCTCCATCAGTGGAGATTGTGATGTATATTTCCTGTATTTTTCGCCCCACTGAAACTCCGAAGAACCTAAAACAGACGTGTCTCTTATTTTTAGATTATAGCATTATCTTAAAATTAAAAGAAATATTATATTAATTTAGATGGCTTGCCGTGAAGAGCCATTGGAAGCGGGCATTCGGCTGAAGTTGGCGCTCCAATTCTGCCCAAGACAAACCTACTCCGCCAATGGCCGCAGAAATTTGCGGCCACGTGAGGCCAGCGGGGGCAAACAACCAAGGATGTCAAAAGGTGTTGGTGGATGTCGTCGAAGTTTTAAGCGCGAAAATTCATTAAATTATCAAATATGAATTTTCCATAACTTTAAATTTCAATTATTTGTGGGCTATTTTTTGAGGCTGAACCAAACTCTCGGCTCCGCCAACATCGCTTCTATTTTTTTCGGATTTTGTCTTCGTTCTTTGCAGAAACCCTATCGCCATCCTCCGGACCGCGGGGTAAGTCTCCGAATTCAGCAAGGTAGGCTTTAGTGAATGCTGCTCCGCTTGAAAACCTCGCATGATGCGCGACTTCCAGAATTGTGTAGCTGCCGGTCAAGAGCAGCAGTCTTGCTTCCTGAAGTCGTCGTCGCCAGACATGCTTGAGCGGTGTCGTGTGAAGATTTTGTTTGAACAACCGCAAGAGCGAAGATGAGCTGAGAGCCGAAGCTTTGGCTATCGCTTCCACTTCAATATCTTTGTGAAGATTTTCTTCGATAAAACGCAATGCTCTTTGCAGCTGCGGGGATGAATGCTGTGTGCTGAGATGAAAAATTGGTGGTGTGGAGGTAGCAGCTCCATGTTCGATTCCGCTATTTGCTGCTTTGAATTTGGAGTGTTTTTCGAATGAATAAAAAACTTCCTTCAAAAGTTCCAATTCACAGAATCTGGAAGCAATTGAATTTTCCTTACCGGAAATTAACCGCTCATAAATCATCCGGTGCAGGACCTCTTCAATCCAAAGAGTTTTGGGTACCGCTTGAGCAGATTTGAAGGTTTTGAAGAATTCATCCTTCGACAGACCAAATTCCGATCTCAATTGTTCAAAGACAGGCTCATGGAAACGCAGCAAGACGACCTTCAGCAAAAATACATCTGAACTAACTTGATGACCGGTTGAACCATGTCCGTTCGAGTGCCGCCTTTTGATTTCAGGGAAGAAGTCTTTGGCATGTTTGGGATTGACAAATCCAATCCATTCCTCGGAATTCAATCGGAAAGAAGGTGCATATTTTGAATCCACTCGGCCTTGTCCGGCTTCAAGTGTGGTGAGCACGGTCAAAATGTTGCTGTCTGTTCGAAAGATTTCCGGAAACACGGCGGCTGTGTCGCCATGTCGAAAGAAGCAGAGTTCCAGGTCAGAGTCAGTATTCAACGATGATTTGGCCTCCCAGTAGGAGCAACCAAACCCTGGAACAAAAAACGGCCTGTCTCGATTCATGAGAATTTTTCCATCTTCACGTCGCCTAGTCCTGAAAAATTGGAGGCATGTGGACTCGTTCGTCAATCATGAGTTGATTGTAAGCAAAGTCTTCGGTTTTCTCCACGTTCCAATGAGTCGCCGAGTATTCGCCTCGCAGCCTTTCAACAATGTCGGCAAAGTTTAATCCGCGATTCCCCTCGATTTGGTATAAGCCCGGTGCTTGATGCGCGAGTTCCCAAAGCTTTGCTGCTGTTTGGTGGGTGCGTGAGCAGGAAGGAATCCAGAGGCGGTTGGCGCGGATGAGACCGCCGTTTCGGCTTGCCTGATCTTCGAGATATCTTCGAATTGTATTTTGCTCTGAATTTGGGCCAATTTGCCATCCAAGTCTTGCCACAGTCACAGATGCGTTTTTAGTCCGCAGCGCTGTCAAGCATCCATCTTCAGCCAACCGCTTTTGCAGTCCATATCCATCAGCTGCGTCCGCCCGAGTCTCAAGAGAGTAGGGTCCCTGCTTTTTCTGACTGAAGACCATGACAGAGCTTGTGTGTACAAGACGGAATCCAAGTTCCATACTCACCTCTGAAAGCCAAATGGGCAGGTCAACATTGATCCATCTGGACTCTGCTTCATCGTTGCTCTGCGCAACGGCAAGGTTGAAAACAATGGAGGGCGACAGTTGGCTCAGCCATGGACGCAGATTTTTTTCAAATGAGCGTCTTTCAGGATCACCAAGAAACAAAGGATGTTTTGCGCGATTCCAGACGTGCACGACGCTCCGGGGGGCGAGTTCCGAAATGTGCTCCGTCAGCGCCCGTCCGACTGTTCCGCCTCCACCAAAAATCAGAACCCCGCCCCTTTTTTTTGACGTCATTTTTCAACCTCGGTTGTCAGTATCAACGCGCTTCGTTCTTTCAATTCAAGTTCAACGGTCCCGCTGATGACCGGAAAGCGAAATGTCTCCGTCACGAGCTGACCTGATGTGGTATCGAACTCCATCGGAATGACTTGCAGGATCTGTCCATCGGCAAAGTGCCCTCTCAGCGGAAGTCGAATCCGGCCGGAATTTGCATCTCCATTGTTGAAGACAATAAGAACGGGTCCGGAATGGCCGTCCGTTTCAGGTGTTGTGTCCTGACTTTGTGTTCGTACAAAGGCCCATACATTGGCCGCACTGGGGTTATTTTGTCGCCAGATCTCGTCAAAGTCTCCACGGCTCAGTGATTTGTATTCGCGTCGGAGCTGAATGAGCCTTTGAGTATGCGCCCAAATCGCGCCCGGGCGACTCACGAAGCCTGAATGATTGGGTTCATGAAAGTTCGGTTCATAGGCCCAGTTTGGCATCATGCGACGGTTATCAGGGTCGGAGCCGCCATACATGCCGACTTCGTTTCCGTATGTGAGCTGGGGAATTCCGGGCAGTGTCAGAAGCGCGGTCAGTGCGAGTTTGTAGCGTTCATGAACAACGCCGGGAGACATGCTCTTTGAGAATTCCTCGGTGAACCGCGGCACATCATGATTGTCAAGCAATGTGATGAGCCATCGGCTCTGACGTTGACCAAAACGAGCGATCATTTCGCGGATCCGGGATGCGGCGACATCAACACTGGCACCCTTGGCAAAGGTATCGATCAAAGACCGCCTCAGAGGAAAATTGAAGAGGCCTTCAAATCCAGATTGCAGATACGGATCAAAGGCATCGTATGAACTTTCATCAAGGAGTTCTCCAAACACAAACAGGTTTGGACTTGAGCGCTTCAGTCCCGCGATCCAATCTCGAAAATACCAAGGCTCCACATGTTTCACGGTGTCCATGCGAATACCTTCGAATTGAAAGCGCTCGCTCCACTGCCTGTGAAGGTTGAGCAGATAAGATGCTGCTTCGGGGACTCGATGATTAAAGTCAGGCAGACCGGCCAGCGGGCAAAAAATTTCGACCGCACCAAGACTGCTGCAACGGTTCGGATCATGGAACCAGTCGGGACGTTGCGCAACGAGGGGTGCGCCGTATCCCGCGTGGTTCACAACCATGTCCAAGATTGTTTTTATATTTTTCGATTTTGCCGCTGTCAGCAAAGCATCAAAATCCGATGCCATCCCGAAGCGTGGGTCGATCTCCAACTGGTATGGTTCCGAGAACGCAGCCCAGTAACCTGGAAAACCGCAATTGCCACCAACCTTGCTCTCGACACCTTTATACAAGGGCGTGATCCAAATTGCGTCTGCACCGAGGTTGGCAATGGCCGGAAGTCGTTGGCGAACACCTTGAAGATCTCCCCCCTGATACGCGTGAGGGTCATTTGGATTATTGCACAGGGGATCACCGAAGACTCCGTCATTGTTCGGATTGCCATTCGAAAATCGGTCAATCAAGGTGAAGTAAATGACGCGGTCTTGCCAATCAAATTTACTTTCGGCGAAGGCCGATCCGACGACGAGAATATTTGTGACGAGCAACGAAAACGCAAAAGTCAGTGAAAATCCAATTGCTCTCAAGCTGAGGAACAAAAAAATGTTGCAAATTTTAAATGCCATGGCCCGACTCTCCTTTCGATGTTCATTCACCAACCATTGATTTTGAGAAAGTTGAACATCCTCATCAGTCAAAAATGCATTCCAAATCGTCAATTTGGGTTTCGAGAGCTCCCCGATGAACATGACGTTTTGGGCAAAGAAGTTGACGGTCGTCCGGCTTCATTTTGCTCGTAATCTCGGTGACAGCTGCGTAGTTCGGCGTTGTTTCGACTAGTCAACGCAGATTTTGCAGATCACAATCAAAGGAGGAAGAATAATGGTTGCTGTCTTCGGAGTTCATTCGTTGAAGAAAAAATCAAAGCAGATTGGGCTGATTTTTGGCACACTTTTGGGTATATTCTCAAACACTGCAGCGCTTGCGGAGCTTTCCAAAGAGGACCCACGAATTGAGGCCTCTTTTTGGAATTCGACAGATGACTGGTATGGCGAGCGTTTGAATTTCAGAATCAACTACTTCGGTGAACTACTTAATCAGGTCTGCTTATATCCTGTGAATCGCACCATGAGTGCTGTTGTTGTTTATCAAGTCGGTGAACTCGTCAAAAGTGAAGTCAAACCACTTGAAGTCAATTGTTCCTTCGATGGCCCGCCCAAACGTGCATGGCTTTATGAATATCGATTTGAACGATATGGGGTCGAGGGGTTGTTTCACGAGCTGCGGCAAGCACATGAGAATGGTGTTCCTGTTAAGATTGAATTGGCGTTTGTTGATGCCTACGGCAACTGGGACAGTCGTCAGGGTGAGAATTATCACGTGCAGATCCTTCCGTAAGCTGCCTGCCCTCATGCGGAGTTGCCACTCCAATTCTGCCCAAGACAAACCCACTCCGTCATTTGAATTTAAAACCCGCAGAGAGGCGGGTTTTTTGTTGGCTGAAAATTGCTTGCGACAGTTGCGACAATGCCCTGTGAAATTCCGAAGAATAAGGAGCTATGAATAGATGTCTTGTAGCAGTTCCTCTTCACGACTATTGAACATTGGACGAGAAACTCTGGCCAGTCAGCCTTGCGGAATAAAATATTTTAAATTCGATTTGGAGCCCATTTTAAGGAATATATGCGCAGCGGAAACCTATGTCTGAGGCACTTGTGAATGATGTAAATCCATAAGCGTAAAACAAGCCGCCTGTATTGCCCCAGTTGGCTGCACCTCTCGCAAGTGTTTCTGTACCGTAACCATTGATGGTTCCCGCGTATTGTGAACTGTTGAAATTTCCTGCCGGAGCATACAAAAGCCTGTTGATGTTTGCATTGATTCCGGTAATTGGAAAATAAGTTATGTTGCTATATTCATTGCCAAACTGAATTGTCGGGTTTGCACCCAGAGCGGATGCAGCGTCGCTGACAAACTGGTGTAAATTACCCCCAAAATCCCACACTATTTCTCTATTTGTAAGGATTCTTGTACGTCGCTGATCCCATCCATTCGTTTCACTGTTGCCGGTCCCGAAGTATGGATCATCATCAGTTGAATTCGACAAACGGCCAGCAGATCCGTCATTATTCCCCCTTGCTAGCGCACCATTTCCAACAGCTCTTCCACTCCAATTCTCAGCTATCCCTTCAGCATTTCTCGCCACAGTTTGCCATTGGGTATTGGATATAAGACGAAAGCCCATCCCAGCGTCCTTGCAGGCTTTAAATGCGCTGCCTGTTGTATTTTCATCAGCACCGCGCTGTATGTTGACCCACGGTGCTCCAGCAATTGTGCTTGTCGCATATGTCGATGCGTTGTTATTTTTCGCAGGATACTTCATCACACAAAAATCACTATCAACATCGAGCCACCAATTTGAGTTGCCTTTTGATGCACTCGCATTTCCCAACCCCGGAATTCCGCTCCCTGGCACACCAACGTAACCCGCTGGACACAGGAAAGGTGTTCTTTGAATTGTCTGCGTGCGAACAGCGCTTTTACCATCTGCATATGATGCGGCCACAGAAATATTGAATGCAGAGTCTCCCGCAGGAAGGTGAATGAGAATTGAAAGTTCGCCGTTGCCATTACAAGTCACACTTTGAACTTTTCCGGCAGAGCTTGAAGCCGCATAGGCAGAGGCAGTCACGTCGCATGTTCCATCTATTGTTGGCTTCAATCCAGAAACTGTCGTCGTGGTTAAAGAGAGGCCCGGAGTGGTGGTTGTCGATGTATCGTTCGGTACTCCACTTCCAGTGGTTGCTGTTTGGGCAGTTGTCTGTGTCTTGCCAGTCGCAGGAGTAGAGCTTGCACTTGGTGTCGGAAATGACAAGGCTCTCGCAGACTGACGCTTTTTAAGCAAGGGATGCCCCTGAGCTGTAGTGTCGCCATCGGGAGATGGTGCTTCTGTGAGTCCCGATTCGCGATCATCTCCTTCTTCCAAAGGTGGAGCCGGACGAAAGCACGCGACGAACACAACAGTCGCAAATACGCTATATGCAGCATATAGAGTTGGTGTTGATTTACCCCTGGGTATTGGCACGATTCAAACCTCTCCGCACCGACGCACACGCGTATCGGCACTTCAGTGCCATAAGAGAAGTTAAATTTTTGACGAGAAAATATCGCAGTTTCTCCAATAATTTCGAATTACTAACAGCCGCATGCGAACTTGTGGATTGGCATATTTATACCTTACCCCTAAAGGCAGCCAGACTTGGCCTTTCGCGCTGACACAAAGAGAGCACAACCTCACATTCATTTTTTATTTGATCGCAGACTGATGTTAGGCTCCCAGTTCACACAAGAACCCCAAGGGAGGGCGCCCATGAAAATTTTGGTGACAGGGGCCAATCGTGGCATCGGACTCGAGTTTTGTCGTCAACTCCTCGGTCAGGAGTTTGGAGTCGAAACCCTTGTGGCAACCGTCCGCGATCCCTCCAAAGCTGGCGAACTTCAGGCGCTGGCGTCACGCTCCCAAAACCGGCTTCACATCGTGGCCCTCGACCTGGCCAACGATGACAACCCCAATTCCAATGCGGCAAGTCTATTGAACCGAATCAAGGCGGCAGTGCTTCCTGCAAGCTCGCTCTCTTTTGGTGGCATCATCAATAACGCCGGAATCTATCTTGACGAGGGTGAAAGCGTCGGTTCGTTTGACTTTGATGCGTTTCGCAAGTCTTTCGAAGTTAATGCACTGGGAGCCTTCAAAGTTCTCAAATCCCTGAGCAGCGCCATTGCCCACCGAGCGCGCATCCTGCAGGTCACAAGCCTGATGGGCTCTTTGTCAGACAACCGAAGCGGCGGCTCCTATGCGTACCGAGCCTCCAAAGCTGCTCTGAATATGATGAACCTCTGTTACGCCCTCGAACGCAAGGATGTCACAAGCGTCGTCATTCATCCCGGCTGGGTGCAGACAGACATGGGGGGAACCAACGCCCCCTTGGCTCCCAAGCATTCGGTGGCACACATGCTCAAAGTCTTTCAAAAATTGAAAGCTTCCGACAGCGGAAAATTCTTCAATTACGACGGCTCAGAACTTCCGTGGTAGAACGTGACCGCAAAACCGTGGCGCACAATCACACACCTTTCAAGAACTCCTCAATGCTCGCCCGAGGCAGCGACAGCCCAAAATGGCCCGGTACTCGCGTAATGAATCCAACCCCAAGACCAAACCATTCATCGAGAGGTGTTTCAGAATCGATCAAATTTGTTGCCTTGGAATGAGGTGGAGTGAAAACTTCCTTGGCTTGTAGTGTGAACAACTCAGCCAGTCGAACAGAGCACGAATTCAAAATGAAAAATTGAAGCCTGCCTTACTGTGGGCACCAATGCCACAAAGAAAGCCCCATAGAAGGGTTAAAAAAACTGAATGTTCCAGTTTCAATGACAAGACTTACACTACGGAAGCCCTCGATAACCTTAAACAATAACGCTTTTCTTTCATTGGATGGTTCTGAATAGCCGAGATCTGACTGTAACGTGAGCCTCAACTCAAGAATCACGAAGCCAGCTGAGTACCTTCTAGTGCGCCTTTTACTTGAGAAAAAAATAAAAATATCCGCAATTATCGGCTATTTAAAATGCACATTGACCATCCAAACCAACCGACTCTCAAGAGGGCTGAACCTCTAACGTTAAGATTGGCCATGAGCGACCGATAACCCATAGCTGTTTGCGGTGATCGGGAGTTTCAATGGATGACAGAAGAGGCTCGACTAAAAAACAATGTGTTGCAATTGCATTGGCTACTGGTTGCGTCGCTTTGTTGTCGTGCATAAAAAAAACTCAGAGTCATATTCAACATGCTACAGGAAATCTTCCTTTGCGCGTTGAGCCCTTTCTTTGGCAGAAGATGACCGTTCAGGAATTTACAAAAGAGGTTCTTCCCAACATGTGGATGACGGCCTCCGAAAATGACCTCGTCCCTGAAACAGACGCACGTGTGAAGTTGATTCAAGAGGCCATGAACCAGTTTCACGAGAAAGTTACGAAAAAATATCCAAGTTTGGCCCACGTACCAAATCCACGAGTGGCACTGTTTCGTGAATCTTCAATGAGTGCGT
>JBDLRR010000046.1:0-9226 GCA_039799985.1 Pseudomonadota bacterium
GCTCGAAGCGGGTGAACCATGTCCACAGGAACTTCTCTTCGTTGCGTGTGGCTTCTTCAACGTCGTCCACAAGCAAAATCAATTCGTATTTGTTCAATTCAGGGTGATTGGCAATCTCGGCCGCAAAATCTTTGGATTCAGAATATCGTGGCCCGTTCACCACCAAACAGCCGGGAACAAAAACCTTGGCATCACGAATGCCCGAAGGAAGTTGTCCGGGTGGGTCACTTCTCAATTCGCGTTTTCTGTCGCCCAGAGCCAACCAAATTCCCTTGCTTCCCTCGTTCACTTTTGGCCCGCTGTAATCGAGGGTGTCTTGGCTCACGTTGCTGATGACAAAGAGGTCCTTTTCCCAATTTGTCCGCTCAAGAAAATGAACCAGAGTTTGTCTGAAATTGTTGAGGTCAACGTTGCCGTCGGTGAGCATCAGGAACTTTTGCAACGACAATTGCCCTTCGCCCAAAATTCTCAAGCCACTGGCGATTGCCTCGCGCTCGTAGCGATCTTTGACGCGAGCAGCTGCCAGCGCGTGAAATCCTGTTTCGCCATAAGTCTTGAGTTCAAGAACACTCGGCATGACGATCGGAAACAAAGGTGAAAGCAGTTTCTGAAGATAATCACCAATGTAAAAGTCTTCTTGCCGCGGTTTGCCAACCACGGTCGCAGGATAGATGGCGTCCTTGCGATGAAACATCCGTTTGACGTTGAAGACTGGATAGGGATGAGCCAGTGAATAGTATCCGTAGTGATCACCAAATGGGCCTTCGGATCTGCGCTCGTGTGGAGGCACCTCGCCGATGATCGCAAATTCAGCTTCGCTCACCACCGGATAGGGCAAGTCATCACGCTTCGACATTGGAAGTTTTTCACCCAACAACAAGCTGCACAGCATCAGCTCCGGAATGTCTTCAGGAAGTGGTGCGATGGCTGAAAGGATGAGAGCCGGAGGCCCACCAATCAGCAGGTTGACCGGCAGACTCTTGTTTTGCTTTTGTGCCGTAGAATAATGAAAGCCACCGCCCTTGTGAATTTGCCAGTGCATGCCGGTGGTCTTTTCATCGTAAATATGGATCCGGTACATTCCGAGATTGTGTTTTGCTGTCTCGGGATGCTGGGTGTACACCAGCGGCAAGGTGACAAACCGACCACCATCTTCGGGCCATTGCACCAGTGCAGGCAGTTCATCAAGACCACGGCCTGGCACGAGTGGGCTTTCCACCTCAAAAACCGGCGCGCCTCTGCGATTTCGCAATCCAATTTTCAACGCGTCAAAAGCCAAATCACGCGCGCCCCAAAAGGTCGACAATTTTGGCGGAAGCGCATGATGGACCAAATCTGCAGCGCGCTGGACAAACTTCTCGGGTCTGTTGCCAAACGCGAGTTCGATTCTTGAAACATTTCCAAAGAGGTTGGTGACCACAGGAAAAGGGCTGCCCTTGATATTTTTAAAGAACAGAACTTTTCCATTGGCCTCGATGACCCGGCGATGAATCTCGGCGAGTTCGAGGTTGGGATCCACCTGTGTCTCGATGTCCTGGACTTCACCCCGCGCACGCAAGGCGGCAATGAATTCTCTCAAATTTCTCATGACGTCTTCTCTCTTCGAGCGTTTTTGAGTGCATGTCGCAGAGCATTGGCTGACGCCATGGTCAGCGTCAGTGCCAATGGTCCGGCAATGAAACCTGCAGCACCAAACTGAGCCAATCCACCCATCATGGCCAGAAAAAGCCAATATGGGTTGAGCTCAATTGATCCCCTCGCCATGAGTGGCCGAAGAAAGTTGTCAGATGTGCCTGCAATCAGCGCACAGACGGCCATTGCGATGGCCTTCTCGGGACTTCCGGCCATGGTCCAGCACCAAAGCGCAGAGCCAAGGGTGATCGGAGCGGTTCCCACGACGGGTATGAATGACAAGAAAAAGGAAGCTGAGGTCCAAAGCATCACATGCGGCACACCCACAAACGCCAAAAAGATTCCAATCACAATCGCTTGGACCAGAGAAACGAGGATATTTGCCATCACGAGGCTGCGCAGGAGTTCGGAAAATGAAGTGCGAAGCAAGGCTCTTTCGGTCGGCCACGGCAACAAAAAGCGCAAAACAACAATCCGCAGTTGCCTACCCACCATCAAAAAATAAATCCAACTGACAAGCGCAATGGCTGCGACAAAAAGTGTCTGCGGAAGCTCGGCCAGAAAACGACCTGTGTTTTGACCCACCCAAGTGAGAGCAAACTGCGCCGCGTTCGTAAGGATGTTGGTCAGTTCGTCGGTGTCGAGCTTTATTGGCAGGAAAAGAATCAACTCTTTTGCCCACCGAAGGAGTCTGTCGAGCAGAAGGACGGCGTCCTGGCCATTCAAACGATTCAAGCTCAAGGTGATTTGTTCAAGTGCACCAACAACAACGGCAGTGAATGGTAGTAAAACAGCGATGCCGAGAATCAAAACGGTAGAAATCGAAACAGCTGCAAACTTGCGCCCACGCCGCCCCGCCCTGGCAATTTTCAAAAGTTTTGAATTCAAAGGTTCGCTCAAGTAGGCGAGCGCCGCGCCAACAACCAGTCCTGGCCAGAGCGGCAGCATGATCCAAAAAGCAAACAAAGATGCCAGGAAAAAGAAAACGCGCCGGCGGCTCAATGACGAGAGACTCAACGGTCCGGCACGTTCGACAGTGGCAGGTTGATCTTGCGAATCGTTCAAGCTCCGCGCTCCAGACTTACAGGGGGCACGAGTCGTATCATTGAAATCAGATGCGACTTGAAGCCAGTTGTTTTGCGCCAGCACCTTTCAGGATAGACACAAGCTTGTCTTTGTCGGGCAGGGCGCTGTTGGTGACATCAAGAATCATTCTGTCGACAGCCTGTTCTGCATCGATGTACTCGAGTGCCAATTTGAAAACCTGCTCCGGCTCGAGTGTGTCGAGCAGCGATAGGCCTTCTTTGTACACGAGGTGGCTCGCCATGTACGCACTCATGATGGCAATCTTATGAGCGCGTGGCAGTCGCGAAACGATTCGGTCACGGTACTTCTCGACGAGAATTTGTGGGCAGTGCTGGTACAGGATGAAATTGAATTTTTCTGAAGACAGCTCAGCATCCGAAAGCCGGTTGAGACGTTCGCGGGTGATGTCTTTGGCCTTGTTGATTTCTGCCGAAACCTCGTAGCTCAAGTCCACGAGGTTTGTTTCGTTCACGCGCATTGTCCATTCGCGGAACAGGAGTTTTGCTTCCTTGTCGGCCTTTTCACGCAGGATCTGAATCACCTGGTTCACGTAAGTCGGCTTGATTGCCGCAAACTCTTCGGGCGAAAGTGTGAGGCATGCGATGATCTCATACGAAGAGCAGATCACTCCCGTTTTGTTCGCCGAACTGTCTTTGATCACCACAACTCCGCTTTGAACAAGGTTCTTGCGCGCAGTTGGAGTGAAGAAAATGTTGGCGCCTTCAACGATGGCCAATGAGCTCGGAGTGCCATCGGGTTTCAAGTAACGTTGCCAATTGGAGTCTTTGACTGTGAAGGGGCGACCGCCGGCAGGAATAAAGATCTCAGCCTCGACGTTCGCGTAAAGATTGTCACGGACTTTGATGTTTTCTTTGCTGTCTGCAGAGATGACGAATGCTTTCGCATCACCGCTCAATTGTGCCTTGCTGAATTCAACAATCGATTTGCTCTCGCGCACAAGTCTCAGGAGTTCTTCCCAATTGAGACCATTGGGATCGAATGCTGCGCCGTAGCCATCGCCGACTGCAACAACACGGGCACGCTCGCCGTATTCGCGATGAAGGATTTTCAGCTCATTTCCAGCAACGTCTCCGTCGGGACCTCCGGTCATTTTCACCCGGAATGTGGACTGAGGAGAATTCAGCTTCAGATACTGAAGAACGTTATCCAGATAAACGTTCAAACCCTCCGACGTCACGCCATATGTTTTGTGATTGATGCCGAAATCAGGCTTGCTCGACATAAATGCGTAGGCGTATTTGTAGCCGCGATAAAGAGCATGCTCGATGACCCAAACAATCAAGTCGTCTGTCATGTTTTCATCTGGGCCCAGGTAAATAATTTCTTCTTGTCCAAGATGATCGATGATGCCATCGGCAAGTTTGCCGGTTTTGGGATCGGTCGTGATCAAGTCGAGCAATCCAGAAATTGCAGCTTTCACTGCAAGGTGTCGGTTGCCGCCGGGGCGCACGACCAAAACTGCTTTGGAACCTCCCTCGGGAATGTCCTTGTTCTTCATCTGCTGTGCCGAGGCAAGTCCGTTGACCTCGTCGAAAACGCCTGCGAGCGCGTTGTCATAATCGGCGGCGTTGCGTGGCATGACCACCCGCACGCCACCACGAGCGATGTCGCGGTAGCGAACCTGGAAGCCCCGGAAGTCGCGGCCAATCATATAGAAAATGCCATAGGGGGAATCCGGGTAGAATTCTTTGTTCAGGCACTTTGGATCGACTCGGAAAGACAATCCACCCTTTGAGACCAAGAAGTAGTTGGTCTTCAAAATGTTCTGGAGGAAGTTGAAACCTTCGCGGAGGATGTTGCGTTCGACGTCATCTTGAATATCAACCAGCATTCCTTCGACGTTGCGGGCATTTTCAGCTGCACGTGCTTTGCGATCGCCATCAAAGCGAGGGTCGAATCTGGCCCGGAAAAAGCGGATGCATTGCTCCATGTAGGCATCGTTGCGAACAATGACTTTGGAAACACGGTCGAGAGCATAGTAATACGGGTTGACCTTGGTCAAAAAGATGTGTGACCAGTTTGCAATCGCACGAATCAAGTTGGATTCATTCAAACTGCGGGGGTTGCTGCCCTGCATCAGTGCTGAAAATTCATCGCCGTGGTCAACGTAATTAAGAGCCTTGAGGCCCTTCATGACGCGGCCCCAGGGGGTCGAATTCGGATTGACCTTCTCGCCCGAGTTTGCTGCTGCGATAACTTGGATAATCGCAAATTGTTGATTGTCGGACAATCGAACTTCAAATCCGAGCGACCTGCGGACATTGAAATTATAGCGATTCAAAATACCAACAATGTTCTCGATTCCGGCTGTGACAGGGAAACCCTTCAGGCCGATATCGACGCGAAAACTTCCATCCGATGCTTCGTCGATGGTGGTCAGATTGACGTAAGCGTTTTCGTTTTCCTGGCAATATTTGACCGCAGAAAACCCGATTGCCAACATCTTTGAAGTGGTTCGCTCGAGAAGCTCCGGATCGATTGCATTGAGATAACTCTCAACATCTGCAGTTGGCTTCAATGACAAAGTCTGCAGGATGGAGGTTTTCTTTTGCTGCTTGTCTGCACCGTTCCAGTTCGCTCCTGCTTTGTAGGGCGACTGCAAAGTCGTACAGATGGCAACACGACTGTCGTTCGACAAAAAGAAAGAAACGAATTTTGCCTGCACACGGCCAAGACGCGGAGCCAACGTGATTGCAGCGCTCCCGTTGTTGCCGGCAGCCACGATTGTCGAACACTGAGTTTGGCTGTTCCAGCGCTCAACTTCCTGGCCATGAGAAAGAACCTTGCCCGAGACGATTTCCGTCAAGTGTTCGAGACGTTCCTCACGAGGTGTGATGAATTGATAGAGCGGCGGCATCTGATTGAGAAACCATGGAACGGCGGTGTCGAGGCCGACACGCAAGTTTGCGAGCAGATCCTGTTGAATCGCTCCTTGAACACCGTTGGATGCATCAGCCGGAGCCTTTGCCAATGCCGAGGTGCTGAGATCAGGTTTTTCCAAAACTGTGTCGAGAAGCTCAACTTCGTTGAGCCATGCCTTCGAGGCTGTCGCAGCATTTGCCATGAGAGAAATTCTCCACCAGAGCCGTTTGACTTTCTGTTCTTCGGTTGTCGGCCTTGAAGTTCGCAGAGGCCGACCGCGCTGGAACTTAGCGCAAAGGCCGATAAACTGCAAAACGCGAAAAAATCGGGATGAACGGGTGGAGACGTTCGAATCCCGTTAAAAATGACGCAATCTCGTGTGCGTAACACAGACCTCCGTCAAGTGGATGTCAGCCTGCTTTTTCCTGTTCCGGACCTGTTTTGGCGAAGCTGGAGGCATCTGCTGGTTTTTCACTGGTTGTCTGGCCAGAAAGGGGCTCTCCGACTTTCTTCTTCTCCTGCTGCTGGGCCTTGAAGTGACGACTTCGCGCTTCACCGCCCTTTTGACCAATCAAAGCCATGTGTGCTCTGTCTCTGCTGACGGCTTCGCCTCCCTTGCGTCCAATTGACGACATATGTTGTCGGTCTCGGCTCACCACTTCACCACCCTTGCGACCGATTGACTGATAAAATTCGTGGCCACGTGTTTGTGCAGTGCGTTCTCCGCCGAGTCTTCCTGCTTCTTCGACAGTCATCTTTCCTGCTGTTCGTTTTTGCGACTCTTCAGATTTGTGTTCCTTGCTTTCCTGCTCGTTTGCCATGAATCAATCCTCCTCCTGATGAATCGAGCCAAAAAAATGGCCTCTCAGTTCGGATGCTACGACCGCTGCGAAATGTCTTCCATCAAAGGAGCTTTATCTTTCAAAAATGAATAAATCTGCGAAACTCATTAAGCCTGCAACGTTCAGCACGGAGACTGCGGAATGAAAAAAACAATTTATTTGCTTCTTGGTGATCAGCTCAGTTCACAGCATCCGTTTTTGAAGCGGACGAAATGGCTGCCCGGAGAATGTTTGATGATGATTGAATCCATTCCGCGTACTGAATGGATGCCATATCATCCCCAGAAATTGCTTTATTTGTTCACCTGCATGAGGCGCTTCGCGCATGATTTGAAAAAAGATTTTCAATCGATTCCCTTCGAGTACATTGAAGCTTCGCAAAAAACATTTTCACAAGTGATAAACGAAGAATTGTGTGATGAACTTCATGTTGTTGAACCCTCCGAGCCACGAGCGAGAGAGTGGATTCAATCAGGACTCAAGGCGCGGGTTGTTTTTCATCCCAACCCTTTTTTTCTTTCCGATGATTCCTTTTTGCCGGCAAAACCGCCGTATCTGCTCGAAAATTTTTATCGAAAGATGCGCGTGAAATTGAACCTTCTTATGGAAAATGGTCAACCTCTGGGTGGGTCCTGGAACTACGATGAACAGAATCGCCAACCGCCAGACAAGTATTTGCAGAAAAATCTTCCAGCAGATTTCTTGAATCGTGATTGGTTCGATGAGTTGGATAACAAGATATTTTCAAACGTCGAAGCCATGCTTCGTCAGCACGTTCCGGCAGACCGATTCGGCAGCTGGGAGAAGCCAAAGCTTCCAACCCATCACAAGACGGCGACGCAGTTTTTGTCTGACTTTGTCAAGAATAGACTTTCTCTTTTCGGTCCTTATGAAGATGCAATGGTCAATGAATCAAATGGCCTTTTTCATTCGGGTTTGTCTGCGCCCATGAATATTCAAATATTGTCCGCACAAGAGATTGTTGCTGCAGTTGAAAGTGCTGACGGGGATGTTCCTCTCTCATCAAAGGAAGGCTTCATTCGCCAAGTGATCGGCTGGCGGGAATTCATCAGACTGGTTTATTTGCGCCATGCAGGCGAGTATTCAAGTTGTAACTTCTTTGGGTTCTCTGGTGAGCTTCCGCCCTTGTATTGGGGGGCCAAGACCAACCTCAATTGTCTTGCAAAGAACGTCGAGAGTGTTCGGGTACACGCATATTCGCACCACATTCCCCGGCTGATGGTTTTGGGCAATTTTGCTTTGTTGACCCAATCGAACCCGCACGAGGTCAATCGTTGGTTCTGGTCCGTCTATTTGGATGCTTATGAATGGGTTGTTTCGCCCAATGTCCTTGGTATGAGTCAGTTTGCAGATGGCGGAGTTTTTGCGACAAAACCTTACGTCTCGGGCGCCAATTATATCAACAAAATGAGTAATTATTGCGCTGGTTGCAAGTATGATCCCAAGCAGACGACAGGCGAAGATGCTTGTCCCTTCAACGCGCTTTATTGGAATTTTATCGATGAAACGCAGCGCCTCAAAGTTTCAAGGCCGTCGTTTGCTCGTCGCATGGGCATGATGTGGAGTGTTTGGAACAAAAAGACAGAAGAAGAAAAAAGTCTTGTTCGCAAAAGGGCAGCAGAGGTTACAAAGCTGGCGCGAGAGGGCGCACTTTAAACGTCGCGTCTGAGAATCCGTGGGTCTTCGCTGACACCCACGGTCGATTGGCAACGTCTGCAAACGAATTTCACCCGAACCGGCTCGGTTGTGACTCCGACGAGAACCCAAAACCAACCCCAGCCTGTGTATTCTCCCACCTGGCTGACCATGTGATTGCGAAAATCGTGTCCGCATGGGCAGTTTTTCTGCCCCGTCACTTCAATCTTGCTTAGAAGTTCTTCTTCGTGGTTTTCGGACAATGTGCAACTCCGGGGTCGTTCGGCGACGGCACATCCCTACGGTCGATTGGAGGCAGTTTCTCCAGGGAATCAGGCCCGGGTGTTTCGTCGTCCGTGTATCGTTCTCTCTTTTTTCTTCTGCGACTGGCAACTTTACGTGGTTTTTTTCGCATGGTCATTCTCCTGGCAGGAGGTGTTCCACACACGAGTTCGCAAGACTCACAAAGCGCTGCGTCACCAACAAAAAGAATGCACAACCTTGTGGGGTTGTGCAATGCTCTTTCGAATTCGAATAGTATGTTGAGGTTCCGCTTTCAGCTGTGAATCAAATCAGTTGCTCGCCTTGCACAAGCTTGGAATCTTGAACTTAGCAACAAGCGGGAGATGATCGGAATAGCCTGTTCCGGTGAAGAAAGAACTGCCGTTGTTCTTTTGCATGCCCCAACGATTGGGCGTGCGTCCGTCGTTGCGCAGCAGCTTTTGTGCTGCTTCTCCGCCATTGTGACCAACGACCTGAAAGCTTTGCTCCACGAGGTCGATACCCTTGCCGTCGAAAAGGCTTGAATTTACGAGCATGTGATCAAGGCATTGCAGTTCACCGGAATGCATGTATGAGCAGCGTTCGCTCGACGGAAGTTCAAACCAAAGATTGAACATTTTGTCGCTGCCGAGGTCGCTCTTCAGGAGATTCTTGTCGTCGGTCGAGTTCATTCCGTACTGCAAAGGACGCTCGTCGTAATCGGAGTTGAAGTCGCCCATCGCGAGCATGTCGAGATTTGGGTTCGCATTTCTTTGCGCGTCGATATCGCGTTTGATGAGTTCGGCGACTGCCATACGCATCACGTTTCCGATAGCTGGATTTCCGCGGCGGCTTTTCCAATGTGC
>JBDLRR010000047.1:0-17212 GCA_039799985.1 Pseudomonadota bacterium
ACCAGACTGAGGTGGTTTTCCGTCTTTGGCAGGGTCTCCCGGCTGACGGGTTCCATCACCATCGTGTTGCTTTTCATCATTCAGTGCGATGCGCTTTTCAGCTCCCTTGGCTGCGGGTGAATCGCTGCCAATGAATTTGTCATTGCCCTTGCCCTGATCGATGTCCAAGGGACTGTCTTCACTCTTGGTCGGTTTGCCGCCCTTCGACTTTTGTTTGTCTTCAGTGTCGGCAGTTTTTTTACCAGTATCGCTGTCGTTCGATTTCTTCTCGCTGTCGGCTGTCTTCTTGCCGCCGTCGCTGTCGTTGAATTTCTTATCGTTGTCGGCTGTCTTTTTACGAGCATCTTCGTCGTTGGACTTCTTCTCATTGTCGGCTGTCTTCTTGCCACCATCGCTATCGTTGGATTTCTTCTCGTTGTCGGCCGTCTTCTTGCTGCCTTCGCTATCGTTGGATTTCTTTTCGTTGTCAGCAGTCTTCTTGTTGCTGCTGCCATCTTCTTGCGGATCCTTTTCCCTCTCTTGCTCGGAGGAGCCTGTGCCGCTGAGGGAAAGCGTTATGGGTTTTTCGGTGCTTTTTTCGTCTTTTGGATCATCCTGAATTGCCTCCGTTGGTTTCTTTTTGACCGGAGCAACCGGAACAGGTCGCTGAGCCAAAATCAGTCGACCTGGCGCGTCCAAACTGACAACACGAATGCCACCTGAGCCTTTGTTATCTGTGCGACCATTCTTAACTTCATCGCATTGCTGCAACTGCCCGCTGCCGGAAGCCTCAACCAGAAATCTTCCACCCGACGGGAAATTCACAATGCCCGAACTGGTTTCTATATTTGGACCACCTGACGCAGTTGATGGCTTTGCAACACCTGTCAGAACTCCATGACACAGTGTTCCCGTGATAGCATTCTTGGGCTGCGATGGAACGCGCATTTTGCTGTTCGGACCCAAATTGAACAATCGACTCGTACCCTGATTGATGATCGCTTCACCATCGCGAGTCTCGATGGCAATCTCATTGTTGTCCAATTTCGCTTGGGCATCGCCGACAAGGGCAATGTACTGAACGCGCTTGACATCAATTCCCTTGCTCAGACCAGGTTGACTCTTTCGCTTAGGCTTCGTCTGCGCGGAAACTGAAGTCTTTTTGGCTGGTGTTCTCTTATCAACCGTTTTCTTTCTTGAGATTTTTCGATTGCCGAGCAAGTCCTCCGGATTCAAAGGTGCATTTGCGGCAGATTTCCGTTTTAAAACAATCAACGCTCGACCATCTGCGCCCGCCTCGATCATAGAGCCCGACTTGACGTCTGCTCCGGGATTAGCTTCATTTTTATCAATCTTGACCGTGCCGTCACGATAAACGACTTTTCCCAGAGAACCACTCGATTTTGGCTTTTCAAGCCCTGTGGTGATTTCATCAACTCGAACATTCCCCTTGCGAATGGTTGCTCCAGCGGCATCAACAGCAGGAGAATCACCCGAACTCGGCATGTCTTGAGCAGATGCCCCTGACACCGCTGCGGGACCAAACATCAGGAGCGGGCTCAGCAAAAGTGAAATCAGCGAATTCAGAATGCGCGAAGAATTTTCATTAGAATGCATGATCAACCGCCGCAGAAATTGTGTACTTTGTAAAAGCGGCGTCAGGCAAACTTGAGTCGGAAGACTGACCTGAGCCGGAGAAAGATAGCTTCGTCTTTTCGCTTAGAATCGAAAAAGGAAAAGACCAAGTAACAGAGGACGAAAGCTGAGAATCAGTTCTGCTGCGTTCGGCATCGGGAAATTGACTTTTCGTTGCTGAACCATTGAGAGCGATTTGAGACTTTAGAAGTGAAACAGGACGCGAAGCACTCACTGAAACCGTCGATCCGGTTGTTTTAAAATTGATGCCCTTTGCAGACTGACGTGACCAATTGAAACCCGTGCCCAAGCCAAGTTCACCCAAAGTGCCATTGAGATTGACGGCTGCACCCATCGTTGGCCCATTTCGATCGTCGTTACTGTTGATGACAGCAACTCCAGGAAACTTTTGCTGTCCGCCATTGACGCTGACATCCATCCCAAAAGATTCATTCAACCTTTTTGCAACAACCAGTCCCGTAGAGTTGGCCCAATTGTAGAGTTTATATCCATCGGTATTCATGAAACTGCCAGTTAGCGAATTGGTGATGCCCCAACTCAACCCAGAGGAGGTCTCATCTGCAGTCCACTGCAGATTGTTGCTGCCATTGAAACTGTTGAGGTTGGATGCATCTTGATTTGCGTTGATTGAGGTCGAAACAGCCGCGGTGGCGCTCAAATTCCCAGGTCCAAAACCGCTGCTGGCTCCAAGTTGAACTGATCCCGAATGAACAATTCCGCTTTTGTCTGAGACAAGTGGGGCGAGCTTATCTGGAATCTGAAGAATGTTTGAATCATAGGTGCTGCCGACATTCACTGACGAATTGACCGTGAAGTTCAAAGGCCACCAACCTGCCCAGCTCGAAACTTTCGCAATTCCTCCAAGCTTGAGTGCATTCGTATCCATCGCAACGGTTGAGACTTGTGCGTCGACCGGCTTGGTTGAAATACTTTGGCTTGCGCTCTCTTCGGCCTGTGCCTGTCGGAGCCTCTGCATGGAAAGTTCGTTGAGTTCGCGACGATTAACGTGTTGCCTTTCAAGCCACGGTGGGATTGCTTTTTGAGAATTCGAATCTATTTCAGAGAGCGCCCTGTTTGCCTTGGCGGCGATTTTGAGTGATGGATGATTGGATAACTTTTTCAGGATTGAAATGCTTTCTGACGACTTGCCTTCAACTCCCAATAACAGAGCGTTTTGATAATCCAAAAACGCAGTGTCGGTGTTTTCGTTTTTGTATTTAGAAGCATTTTCATAGGAGCTTCTGGACTGATTGAATTTACTCCAGCTGCTGTAGACCGATGACATCAGCAGATGAGCATGAGCATCATTTCGTTTGTTTCTGAGGTGCTCCTGTAGGATTGATTCACTCAACCTGAATTCATTCAATGAACTCAGGTTTTCAATCATTCCTGTGAGAAGTTCATTGTCTATCTTTTCTTGGACTGATGCCGAAATCGCAGATTTATTGTTTTTTTTCTTTTGTTTTTCGCTCGCAAGTGCATGGCCATTTGCCAACACCAACGTCAACAAAAATCCGAGCACCGAATGTCTGCTCAACAGGGTCATCTCAGCATCCTCCCACGTCCGAACTATGGAATGATGCTCGAAAGGTGGCATCTTGGGATGCGGCGGAATGATCCTGTCAATAAATGACAACTGCAAAGGGTGCAGTGACCAAACAGTTTCACAAAAGATATCTGCCCTATGAGTCCAGAAACATTTATGCGTGCAATTTAAAAATCTAAAATAGTATATTTTCTTGATAAAATGCTAAAATAATTATATTAATAGTTTTGGTTCATGTGCAGAATAATTTAAAACATTTTGTAGAAAACCGATAAGCGATTAACCTTCAGGGATGCACAAGTCCCGGATTGAGGGATGAACCATGAACAAATTCTTCACCCCGTTCTTTATGGCCATGGCAGCTTGCACCGCCATCAATGGTTGCGGACACGCGAATCCAAACCTTAACCTTTCCACATCGCTCGTCAACGATGACAGTGAACATTCGCTCGCACTCCGGGGCAACTGCCAGATGACGGCCACAAAGAATGTCCCTACAGGCTTTTCGGATCAGTGCATCCTAGTACAAGGCGAGCCGAGACACTATAGGGTCTACAAGCCATCTAAACTCATTGGAAACCAGAGACCTTCAGCGCTCGTTATCGTCCTTCATGGCGGTGGTGGCTCCGGGGCATCGGCAAGTGATCCGAACAAAAATGCACTCGGGGTAATGAATTCAGTCGCAGACAGAGAAGGATTTGTTGCAATCTATCCGGATGCAACACTGGATTCTTCGGGAAGGCCTGGATGGAATGACTGCCGCTCGGATGACAAATTGAAGTCCGGTGCTGATGATGTCGGCTTCTTGGCAGAACTTGTCAAACAAAACCAGGACAACTTCAAAATTGACCGCTCAAAAGTCTTCATGTCAGGCACGTCAAATGGTGCGATGATGACATACCGATTTGCAATGGAAAGATCTGAAATGCTCGGCGGGATTGCCACCTCGAGCGGAAATATTGCCAAGCACCCCACAGCGGGTCGGTGCAAAGCTGGGCCATTGAATCCGCTGCCCATCCTGATGACTCATGGCAGCGACGATCCAGTGGTTCCGAGTGATGGCGGATTCGTGGCCTGCTTCGGAAGATCAAACAAAAAATGCGACCGTGGTGAAGTCTTGAGCATCAGCGACACGATTCAATTTTGGCTGAAGGCAAACAGACTCGAGAACGTCAATCCAGTCACCCGTGTTGTGGACGACTCCAAAGAGGATGGTGGCTCGGCAGTCGAGTCGACATACACTCGCCTCTCGGGGACAATGGATTCAACGAAGATCAATTTTGAAGATTTTCGCAAAACCAAGGTGGTAGCGTGGGCTCTGAATGGCGCTGGACATCCTCCACCCAGCAAAAAGCTCGACAAAGGCAATCGAATTGTTGGCAAACAAAACAGAGACATCGAATTTGCCGAAGTTGCCTGGGCATTTTTCAAATCACTGTGATGAACCTGGCGATTAAAGTACATTCAAGCGGCTGAAAGTTTTGGTTTTAATACCCTGATTCTCAATTTCGCTCGGACCTTTTCCGATACACATTTACTACTGGTCTAATTTGTTGTGGGAGGGTCGCGGAGTGCGCCGAATTTTTGAAACATCTGTTTTCTGCGCAATCTTGGCCACTGCCTGCAGCACGGCAATCACACCACAAGAGGGACTCAAACCCCGAAGATCACCATCACCAACGGCCACAGCCGCCGCGCAAGGACAAAAGGATGGTGCCAACGCTACTCAAATCGGAAGCCAAGGCAACTCGTCGACTTCAAATTCTGCGAACTCAAGCTCATCGGTCAACAACACAACAGTGGCAGCATTTACGTTGGATGAGGCGAAAGCAAGATGTGCATCGTGTCACCAGCCGGGTGGCAGCGGCTCGAGTGTCTGGAACAACGCCAATGGAACCGAGGCAGACTGGAAAGCTTTCGCAAACTCAGCGAAAATGTCGGTTAACGCTGACCGTATGCCTCCTCCCAATGGCCTGGCGGGTCAGGACAAAACAAAAATGATTGCGTTTTTGGACAAACTCCTTGGCATATCCTCCGGCAGCGGAAGCACAACACCACAGCCGATTGTGTTTAACTTCGACTCTGCACGAGCCCTCTGCATTGGCTGTCATGCCAAGGGCGGAAGCAGCCCGCGATTGGAGAGGCTGACACAATGGACAAACAACAAAGGCGAGATCCGAAGTGAAGTCAAAAATGGATCGATGCCACGCAAGAAGACACTCACTTCGGAAGAACGGACTGCTCTTTTGAAGTATATCAACTCGCTTTGAATCAAACGCTCAATTACTGGCTTGCTTGGCTTTTAAGTTCAACGACGATTCCCAAATGATCAGACGGCCAGAAAATGGTGCCACGCAAGGGCGTTGGAGCCGCTGCTTCAGGAATCAGATGTGCAGCAGCTGGAGACACGTCTTTCAGAAACACATAGTCAATTCTGCTGGTCGCAGTTTGAATCTTCGCATCCAAATTTTGACCACCTGTGGACCCCGACTGTGTTGAGTTTGTTGCCGACCACGCATCGGTGAAACCAAACTTCAACAGCTCGGCACGAAAACCGCCTTCTGGAGAAGAATTACAATCACACGTCAGCAACGATGGCGACTTTTTTTTGGCAGAAACTTCATTTATGTATGAACTGATCTCTGACACCTGACGCACTTGCGATTTTGCACTATCAGACGTGATGTTTGTATAGAAATGAGAATTGAAGAAGTGCAGTGATTGGCCTTTCAGCATGAGCTCGGCTCTCATGACAACTCTTGATTCGCCCAAGGCCCATTGTCGACACTGATCTGTCTGGCAGAAAAGATATTCACTTGCGAAACGACCTGAAATTCGCCGTCCTCCTGCGGATCCAAATGGAACACGTGATACAATCGCATCACCCATGAACCATGACGACAAGCCGAGTTTCTTGGTGTTGCCATCCGTCGCAGCCATTGCCGCAGAGAGTGGACCACCACCACCGGGAGTTGAATCCCCTTCAAGTGGTGCGTGAGGATTGGAGCGAAGAAAGCACCAGTGCCACGTCTCGCCGCTCAATTCAGAAAGTCTGCGTGCAAGCATTTCAACCGACAATCCTGCGGGTAGCATGTCTTCGGCTTCCTGCAGACCAACCGCGTCAGCTTTTGATTTAACTATGCTTTGAGCATGAAGCTCGATGCGAGCCTTGAGGGAGTCAAGAGATGACGAGAATGCACCATACATATTGACCGTTGCAATCCTTACAGCGCGGCCAGCAGACTGTTCGAAGACCTTGCTGCCCGCGACGGTTCCACACAACAGTTTCAATTCATTGACTCCCGGGATGGGATCCGTGCGGTGAACAGAATTCATTGGCGCAGGGTTCAGCTGCGGATTGTCGCTTGGAGTGATCGTGTTTGTCGGTTGCGGCGACGCCTTCACGGACGCCGGAGAGTCACGCGACGGATCACCGGAGAAAGAATTCCATTTCGCACAAGATGAAGCAATTAAAAATACAAACGACAAAGCAGTTCCAAGCAAAAATCCTTGCATTGTTACCTCGAGAAATTGACCTCTCCCCGCACACGAATCAACATTACAAAAGTTTCGCAATTGAAGTTTGCGTTGTTATTTGACTCGCAGTTGAGATGCACACTCAATCTTGATTTTTTCACTTTCTGACTTCACAGGTCAGACCTTCGAACGTCATATAAGTCGGAGAATCTTTGCCCTTGAATATTTTCATCAATGGATTTTTAAGGATTCCAAGCGCTTTTTTTCCGTGCTCATGAAGAGCGATCAACGCCTCTGGTTCTTTCACAAAAACTCCGAAACCGCGCCCGACATTCCACGTCGGCTCACCCGCTGTGAGCGGATGCAATCCGCGTGGCCAGCTCTTGGCAAGTTCCACTCCAAGAGTGAAGGTCGTATCGCGAATATCCTTGAAAATCAGCGAAGGGGCCTTGGTGACCTCCGCCGCGCGGGCCGCTATTCCAAAAAGACCGCAATCAATGTGCTTGTTCTTGAGAAGAACATTTGCAACCGTGTGCAGATTGTCAGACAGAAACAAATTGAATGAATCATAGGTTGGTCTGAAAAGAGGCATTGCAGCAATCCGTTGCTCAAGCGTCTGATATGGCGTTCCCGCCCACAGCGCATCGACATGCGGCAGTGCCGAAAGCGCGATACCCATCAGTGAAGTCAGATAGATTGCCGTCGAAGCCATAGACAACTCAAGCGAAGTCCAACGCTCTGCAAGCGCTTGCTTGCTGACCTGGCAGAATTGGTCACCGATGGAGGGAACTTGCACCGAACTGCCTTGGAGCGAGTCGAGGCAAATTCGTTGTGTCAGCACGAAGCCTTTCGTCATGATATCTGCCAGTGCATCATTCAACCTCCGCGCGAGAGGAGAACTCGGCACCATCGGCCCATGGCTCGCACAGCGGGCTTTGTCGCGTTCAGCAGTCATCGCAAGATAGACTTCCGCATAGGCTGACAAACCACTGGATTTGTAGCCTTTCGCCTCAACAAGACCAGCAATTTCACTTTGAACTTTCGCTGAGCTCCAAATGAAGGGATCAGCAATTGTCGCAGAGCAAAAGTCACCAGGCACCAAGAGAGTCTTCGATGCATTTTGCTGAGCAGCTTCCTGCGAATTGAACCCCCGTGGCTTGCAAGCGGAGATTCCAAGCACCAGAAAAAACATTAGAGCAGAACACTTCATAATGGTCTCCCGGAAACACACAGAGTTCATCCGAATCAAATCACAGATTACTTGCAGATTGAATTTTGTGCCAAGAATTGCCAAAGGGGCCAAAAAATATGACATTGACGGCAGTTGTTTATGCGATCTCTCTTTGGAGAAGGCGGCCAATGAAACTTCAAGAGCAGTTTCTGATTCGAAAAGAATGGTGCATTCAGGCTTTGTTTGTGGTGGCTCTCCTCTGCATCGTGGCTTCAATTGACCTGGCTGGCGCAAATGCAAATCCTTCCTCGAACAGGAGGCCCATCAACAATCGCATTTGTTTTGTGAGCGACTTGAACGGGAGCTATGGCAGCGTCGACATGCCTCAATCGGTTCAAGCGGCAATGGCCCAGCTGGGGCGACTGGATTGTGGACTCGTCCTCGGAGCGGGCGACCTTGTTGCGGGTCAACAAACCTCGCTGACGGAGGAAAGGCTTCGCGCAATGTGGGATGGCTTCTCGCGCATTGTGCTTGACCCACTCGATAGCCAGGACATTCCTTTTTTGTCGGCGCTGGGAAATCACGACGCCTCTGCCGAGCGCACCGCTTCCGGAAATTTTATATTTGAGCGAGAGCGTCGGGTCGCTCAGGACTTCTGGAAGAACCGAATCGAAAAAATGGACAGTCAGTTCGACTGGATCAGCCGTGAGGATTTTCCATTTCACTACTCGGTACGCCACGGCACTACTGGAATCATTGTCATAGACGGAACGTCGGCAACCGAATTGCGCAGAAAACGTGACTGGCTCGAGCAACAACTCAGCCATTTCGCAAACGACGCCTCTATCTCAATACGAATCGTTGTCGGGCATCTGCCCTTGGTTGCCGTCGCAAAGGGGCGCGATCGTCAAGGCGAGATTCTCGCCGACTCCAGGAGTCTATACGAGTTGTTTGATCGCTACAAAGTCGACCTGTACGTCAGTGGACATCACCATGCCTTCTATCCAGGACGCGTCAGTGCATGGAGCCAGAGTCACGGAACCGTGCAGCTCGCTCTGGGTGCACTGGGAGATGGGCCTCGACAACTCCTGGGTCATCAAAACATTCCTGCCCGTAATACCTTGTCTTTTATTGACATCAATCCAACGCTGTCATCAGTCCTTGGCAAATTCACACTCAGCACGCTGATTCCCCAGACGGGAATATATTTGTCCACATTGGCATTGCCCGAATCGATTCCGTCGTTCGATGGCCAAGAAAATCCGATTCAATTGGATCGTGTCGATTTTTCAAATCACTTTCCGGAACCCTAAATAGGTGTCGGGTTGCAATAATTTCCGAAAGTCAATCCCATCCGCTCTAAGCGTCATTCGCTCACTTCAGACGATTTATGCGCGTTATTCCCAAACATTCTAATTCCGGCATTTTGCTGTCGGAATCACAATTTTGGATTTACTGTACAAACAAACTCAATTGCACCTATCTCTCGAAACAAATTTGAAACCGCCTTTTGAACTGTAAATTGAATTCAATATTCAACTGTTTTCTGATGCTGTGGAAGGTTTCGGAATGGCCAAAGGACGTGCCGTTAGATTTCAATGCAATGATCCAGCAAGCTCGCAATCAGATGCTTGTGGTGTTGGTTTTGTGGCAAACATATGCGGGGCTGAAAGCCATCAAATCGTGCGAGATGGACTTCACATGCTCTTGCGAATGGAACACCGCGGAGGCATGGCTGCCGACGGCCTGACCTCCGACGGTGCCGGTATTCTTCTTGGCATTCCCCACGAAATTCTCCTGAAATCTGCCACGCGACTGGAAAAGAAGCTTCCGAATTCTGGTCAATATGCAGTCGCCATGGTTTTTCTTCCGCAAGAGCATCGGGAGCTTGTTGAATGGGAACTGCGATGGTCGCAGGAAGCACAACTGCAAGGGATGAGTGTCCTCTTCAACCGCACAGTTCCGATCGACGTGTCTGTATTAGGTCCCATAGCAAAAGAGTCGTGCCCCAACATCCAACAGTTCATCATTGTCGACGCCGCGGAGCAAGCCTCGTCATTTCAGCGGCGCCTCTATGTTTTGCAAAAAACCTTGGAAGAGACCGCACGAAGTAAATATGGGATTCATCAAAAGAGATTCCATATTTGCAGTCTGTCGACAGATAGCATCTGCTACAAGGCGCTGACACCTTCGTTGACGTTGGACAAGTTTTATCCAGATCTGGTCAACAAAAATTTCTTTTCCAAATTTGCAGTTATTCATCGCCGATTCAGCACCAACACACTTCCTGCCTGGCCATTGGCCCAACCATTTCGAATACTCGCACATAACGGCGAAATAAATACACTCCGCGGAAACGTCACGGCCTTTCACAGCAGGGTCGCGATGATTGAAAAGTCTGAATGTGGAATTGATTTGCTCTCGCATGGTCCTGTCTGCAGTCCCGGAATGAGCGACTCGGCGATGTTCGACAATGCGCTTGAATTTCTTCTTCAAAGTGGCAGATCGTTGGCACAAGCACTCACAATGATGATTCCCGAGCCATGGGAAAAAGATCCTGAAATGCCCCAGCAGCTCAAGGATTACTATGAATACCAATCGACAATCATGGAACCCTGGGACGGACCCGCGCTGATGTCGTTCTTCCATGCTGGACAGGTCGGCGCAATACTTGACAGAAACGGCCTGCGTCCAGGCAGGTATTGGATCACTCGCGACAAAACGGTCATCTGCGCTTCCGAGGCGGGAGTCTTGCCAAGACGACAAGAGGAAATTGTCTCCAAAGGCCGCCTTGCACCTGGTCGAATCCTATTGGTGGACATGAATGTCGGAAGAATCATCCCCGACGATGAGGTCAAGCAAAATCTGGCGGCGTCGAACTCTTATGGGGAATGGCTCACCAACAGACGCATTCAACTTCATGATATCAACAGAGACACTCGTCAGTCGACGACTCTGTGTCGTAAGAACAAAGTCAACGAGCACCTGCTTCGAAAGATGTTCGCATACAACCATGAAGATATCTCGTTCATTCTTGCACCCATGGCCAACCTCGGAAAAGAGCCCGATGGCTCTATGGGCAACGACACTCCTCTCGCCATTTTATCCGACAAGAAACCTCTCCTATATAATTACTTCAAACAGTTGTTTGCCCAGGTCACAAACCCGCCCATCGACTGTCTGCGAGAGGAAAGGGTCACATCCCTGACAACTCTCCTGGGCCAAGAAGCCAGCATTTGGTCTGAACGCGAACAGCACTGTGATCGAATACAACTGCCTCATCCTTTGCTTACAGCGCACGAAATTGAACTGCTGCTGAAAGACCAGAAATTGAATCAAAGAATCGCTGTCATCGACGCCACTTTTGTTGCGAAAAATGAAACACTCTCGGAAGTCTTGGGGAGAATCTCAAGAGATGCAATCGATGCAGTATCGGAAGGGCACGACGTTTTGATTCTGTCCGACCTGTCGGTCAGTGAAGAACGAATTCCCGTTCCAGCTCTTGTTGCCACTGCGTCGCTTCACCACTCACTCCTTGCAGCAGGAATGAGACAAAAGTGCAGTTTGATTGTTGAAAGTGGCGAGCCGCGGGAAGTGCACCATATTGCGCTGCTGATTGGCTACGGTGCTGCAGCAGTTCACCCATGGCTTGCGCTTCAAACCATCGAATCCGGCACGACCACAGAAGGATTCCTGACTTCAATATCGCTGGAGCGCAGAAGAAAGAACTTCATAAAGTCGATCAATGATGGACTACTGAAGATAATGGCAAAAATGGGTATATCAACCCTGCAGTCATACCGGGGTGCTCAGCTTTTTGAAGCCATCGGCCTTGACCGCGCGCTGGTGGATTCGATCTTTGCCGGAACGGTATGCCGAATTCACGGTCTTTCACTCGACGACATTCAACAAGAAACTCTCAACAGGTTTTGGCTGACCGACTTCACCGCTGTTCAAAGCGGAACAGCAGCAGCAAGGATTCCCGATCGCGGAGTCTACAGATGGCGTCGGGACGGAGAAGCCCACCTGCACAATCCTGATTCGATTGTTGCGTTGCAAAATGCCAGCAAAATAAATTCCCGTGAAGAATTCGCGAAGTTCTGCAAATCCATCGACGAAGACGCTAACATTCATCTGCGTTCGCTGCTCACATTCAAACGGACCAACAACTCCATTCCGCTGGAACAGGTCGAAGATGTGCGGAAGATCGTCAAGCGCTTTTCAACCGGAGCTATGAGCTTTGGCTCATTGAGTCGCGAAGCTCATGAAACGATTGCTGTTGCAATGAACAGTATTGGTGCCAAGAGCAACTCAGGTGAAGGTGGAGAAGATCCCTCCCGATTTAAAAGCAATTCCAACAAGCGCAACCGCAACAGTGCAATCAAACAAATAGCAAGCGCAAGATTTGGTGTGACAATCGAATATCTGGTTCACGCCGATGAACTACAAATCAAGATTGCTCAAGGAGCAAAACCGGGTGAGGGCGGGCAACTTCCGGGCCACAAAGTCGATGAGCACATTGCAAGAGTCAGACACAGCTCACCCGGCATCACCCTGATTTCTCCTCCCCCGCATCACGACATCTATTCAATAGAAGACCTCGCCCAGCTCATTTATGATCTGAAATCTGCAAATCCAACGTCACGCATCAGCGTCAAATTGGTCTCTGAAAGTGGAGTGGGAACTGTCGCTGCAGGCGTTGCCAAAGCAAAAGCAGACGTCATCCTCATCAGCGGATGTGAAGGAGGAACTGGGGCGAGTCCTCTATCGTCAATTCACCATGCAGGACTGCCTTGGGAATTGGGTATCGATGAAGCTCACAAAGCTCTTGTTACACAGAATCTGCGTTCGAGAGTTGTATTGCAAACCGATGGACAGTTGAGGACTCCTCGTGACATTGCGATTGCGACCATGCTTGGAGCTGAAGAGTGGGGAATAGCCACCGGCGCACTTGTCAGCCTCGGCTGTATCATGATGAGGAAATGCCACCTCAATACATGTCCTGTGGGCATCGCAACCCAGGACCCTGAACTTCGTGAAAAATTTCAGGGCCAGCCCGAACACCTCGTCAATTACATTTTCCTTCTTGCCGAGGGTCTGCGGGAAATAATGTCGGAATTGGGTCTGCGCACGGTTGATGAAATGGTCGGGCGAAGTGATTTACTCGAAAGAAAAGACAAGCAGACAGACAATCGCCTGCATAAGGTCGACATCTCTGTTCTGCTGAAGACCAATTCAACCCCATGGGTCCGTGCCAATCAGGGTTTTGAAACCCAGGACCACGAACTCAACGAAAGGTATGATTCGAGATTCTTGTTGCCTGAAATTTCAAAGACCATGCAAGCACGTCGAAAGGCTTCTATCCAAGCTGTTGTTTCCAATGACGACCGCAGCATTGGCACAATGTTGTCATCCTGGGTTGTAAAGACCTTTGGTGCCAGGGGACTCGAACACGACAGCATCCGACTGAACTTGCGCGGCACGGCGGGACAAAGCTTTATGGCGTTTGCGGCGCAGGGCATCTCGGCGATTCTTGAAGGCGAATGCAACGATTACTGCGGAAAAGGTCTTTCGGGCGGAAAAATCACACTCATTCCAGATCGTGAATTTCAAGCTAATCCCTCAATGAATGTCATTTGCGGAAACACGGCCCTCTACGGTGCGACGTCAGGCGAATTCTACGCCTGTGGAATTGCCGGAGAACGGTTCGCAGTCAGAAACAGCGGCGCGCATGCCGTCATCGAAGGGGTTGGCGACCACTGCTGCGAATATATGACCGGTGGCAGCGTGGTGGTTCTGGGCACCACGGGCAGAAATTTCGCGGCAGGAATGAGCGGAGGAATCGCCTTTGTTTATGACCCCGATTCGCACCTCGATAAGAAAATCAATACACAGATGGTCCGATGCGAAAAGCTCGATTCGTCACGAGATTCGAAATTTTTATGGCAACAAATCAACAATCATCATCGCGCAACCGGCAGCAGTGTCGCCGCACAAATTCTTGACAACTGGAACAACGCAATCCGGAGTTTCATGATCGTGAGTCCCATTGAATTGGGATATGAAGCAAATTTGCCAAAAAGACCATCCATCATCTCGGGGCTTCACACGGATCCAACTTCCGAACTCATCCCAACCCCAAAAACATCGGCAGCGGGAGAAGAAATCCATGGCTGACCCAAGAGGCTTTTTGAAATACTCACGCGTGGATTTGAAAAAGGAAGATCCAGAAGAACGAATCAAACATTCGAATGAATTTACAGCAAAATACAGTACTGAAAGTCTTTCCAATCAAGCTCAGCGTTGCATGGACTGCGGAGTTGCTTTTTGCCACCGTGGCTGCCCGCTCGGAAATCTTGTTCCGGAATGGAACCGAGCAGCGGCCGAGGGCCACTTCCAAAGCGCACTCGAATTGCTGCTGGCGACCAACAATTTTCCCGAATTCACAGGAAGAGTGTGTCCTGCACCTTGCGAATCTGCCTGCGTCCTGGGCATCAATTCGCAACCCGTAAGCATCGAAAATATTGAAATGACGCTTGCCGACATGGGCTTCGAAAACGGCTGGATCAAGGCTGAACCACCAACAACCAGAAGCGGGAGGAAGGTCGCAATCGTGGGCAGTGGACCAACTGGGCTCGCAGCCGCCCAGCAACTCAATCGATTGGGCCACAGCGTCGTGGTTTTTGAACGCGCAGAAAATCCCGGCGGTTTGCTCCGCTATGGGATTCCGGACTTCAAATTGGCAAAAGAAAAAGTCGAAAGGCGCGTTCAACTTTTGCGCGACGAGGGAATAGAATTTGTTTGCCGCACCCAGGTGGGAGTAGACATTTCGCTTGACCAAATCCGTGCAGAACATGAAGCAGTGTTGTTGGCTTGCGGATCAAGCCGCGAGCGCGATCTGCACATTGCTGGAAGGCACCTCTCGGGAGTGCATTTTGCCCATGCCTATTTGAGTCAGGCAACACGGCGACTCGAAGGACAATCAATTCCTGAATCTGAGCAGATTTGCGCCAAAGGTAAGAACGTTGTTGTCATTGGAGGTGGCGACACCGGTTCTGATTGTGTTGGCACCGCGCTGCGACAAGGCGCGAAATCAGTGGTTCAATTCGAAATCTTGCCACAACCGCCAGATCTTGGCCCGATGCCAACCCGTGACCAACGACCTCAATCAAGCCCTTGGCCAGAGTGGCCACACATTTTGAGAACTTCCACTTCACAAGAAGAAGGAGGGGAGCGCCACTGGCAGGTCGAATCAACAGCTTTCGAGGGCAACGAACAGGGTCTTCTCACTTCTATCCGCACCCGCAGTCGGTCAATCTCGCCGGATTCAGAATGCACCGAGGGCAAACTTCAAGACTGGCCTTGTGACCTGGCTCTCATCGCCTGTGGGTTTATTGGCCCCGACAATGGTGACGAGTTGGGGGCTGCCGGAATCGCCCTCAATGAACGCGGACAGATAGATGCGAACCCGAGGGACTACAAAACCAGTCAACCCGGAGTGTTCGCGGCTGGAGATATGCGCAGGGGACAGTCTCTCGTGGTTTGGGCAATTGCCGAGGGCCGACAAGCTGCATCTGCCATCCATCGATTCCTTCAAGCTAATAAACCTCAAGATTTACGAAAGAATATGTATTCAGATAGGCCCGTTACGCCTGCATCGATTGATTAAAAAACGCTACTCATGTAGCTACGACCCTTGAAAATCAACTTTCATCAGGGTCGGAATTTATGCTGCAACGGGTGTTATTTGTTGTTTTGTCCGCTTTCTTGCTCCAGCCTGCATACGCGAGTTTTTTTGATCGACCGGATTATTTTCAAAACAAGATGATTTACGACGAAGTCGAAGAAATCATCGAAATCCTCTATGACACCAACTTAAGCGATCATGACAAAGAGCTCCGCCTGGTGTTCAAGGATAAAAAGCTCGTTCCGGTTTTCAAGGCTCTCAAAGTTGAAAACGAAAAGAGACTTGTTGCCTCGCTGAAGAGCGATTCGATTCCAGATGATGAGATTGAGAACCTGCTGCGCGATCGGCCTGTCATCGATGGCCTCAAGATGACGATGGAAAACGATTTCCTGGCCGGCACCGACGTTTACTACACAAACGGGTTGCGTGTCGAATTGAGCTTCAATAATCCAGAGTTCGAAAAATTCTTCAAGAAGCTTGGTTTCGACCACAGTGACTTTTTCTTTCTCTGTGGACAAAACATCTACAACACTTCGAATAACGATGTTGACAAAAAGCGCCCAAACGAACCGCCCAACGCCGGAGTTTTGTACTGCGGTGGTGCCGTCAATTCATACAAAATGGACAAAGACAAACAACGCGCCAGATCCATGCAGCGTATCGAGGCCCAACTCGGAACGATTGGCCGTGGGTCATACGCCCAGCAGGTGCAAAACGGTTTCCATCACTTGATTGGCGACAAACAAGTTAACTGGGACTACCAAGTTGCTGACCGATTCTATTTCAACGTCAATTTTCAAAAGTTTGTTAAAATTGGCGAGGGCGACCTTTATGGTGATTCAAACCCTGAATACAACATCATTATCAATGGCGGAGGCAACGCCGGTTCACTCACGAACTACATCAATGCGGGCGTGGTCTTCAATTACCGATTGATGGGAACCCTCATTGACATGTATATCGGCAACAAGATGACACCGTCATTGGCCGAAGAGCTTGCCATGATGAGCCCCGAGAATCGACTCAAAAGAATTCTGTGCAACAGCAATTGGAGTTTGAATTTATACTTTGGAAGCGAGGCAAAACTCGTATTCAACAATTACCGAATCGACGGCAGCAACGACTACTTCACCACCACGGTTCCATTTGTTGTAGACCTCAAAGCAGGCGTTGTTGTGCGCTATAAACGAGTCTTTTTTGACTTGGGGATCGTTCGCAGATCGAGTGAATGGAACAATACCAACGGCCATCATGATGGCCCGCCTCATACCTATGGAATGCTGACAATTACCATCCGCTTTGACAACTTCAGAGACCTTGGCGAGCAGGCTTCGGCACCAATCCGTTGGATCGTTGATCCTGCCTACCGAAAGAAATTGATGGAAGAACAAAAGATCAAGGATGTCATCGCGCGTGATGGTCTGAAGGTGGTCTTTGACTCAAAGAATCCCAACACTCCTCCAAAAGAATTGAACATCACCTGTCACTGAACCTGAGGCTTTAGCTGCGTCAATTCCCACAGACACAGCTCACGCTTTCTTGCGTCAATACGCCATCGAGTCCCGTTGCGATGATTGAGTTTTCACACTCGGTTGAGGCTGATACAAGCACGCCATGGGCAGTGCAAGAGAACTCGAACAATGCGGCATCACTCAAAGATTGTTTCGCCAACTGGGCGTGCTTGAGTGGTGTTGCC
>JBDLRR010000048.1:0-4981 GCA_039799985.1 Pseudomonadota bacterium
GGCAAAGAGTTACTAGAGGTTCTCAACAGAGATTCTATCCGGCCCAGAAGAATCTTTCTGTCGACGGGTTTGGTCAGATGTTCATTGAAACCGGTCGCCAAACTTCTTTCCCTGTCTTCCCGCATCGCGTGTGCGCTGAGTGCGATAATCGGTTTGTTGTAACCTCTTCTGCGCAGGTACGAGACTGTTTCATAACCATCGAAATCGGGCATCTGGATATCCATGACAACCAGATCGAAATTGTGTTTGAGCGCAAGTTCGGCGGCCGTGCGTCCGTCTTCCGCGTGCTCAACACTTGCTCCTGCATGCGAGAGAAATTTCTGAACAATCAGCCGGTTGTCTGGAGCGTCATCGACGACCAGAATATGCGATCCGTCGAGGCGCGGTGAGACTTTGGGGCGAACAGCATTCTGAAGGTGCGCGTCGTTTCCTTCAAGCTCGCTGACCAATTTGAGTCGTTTTGCTGGACCTATCTGGACAGATATCTCGAAGCAGCTGCCTTGTCCTTCCTGACTCCAGAGCAGCTGAAGATCGCCGCCGAGCAGACGTGCCAACTTACGCGAGAGCACGAGCCCTAGCCCGGTTCCGCCGAAGCGTCTTCGGGTCGATGAATCGGCCTGAACGAAGGGTTGAAACAGCCGGAGTTGCTGTTGAGGAATCAATCCTGGTCCCGTGTCCGAGACTTTCACAAAAAGTCGTGAGTTTGACTCGTGAAGTTCGGCTGAAACGTTGATCGAGACCGAACCACGGTCGGTGAACTTCACTGCGTTGCCAACAATGTTGATGAGAATTTGTCTGAATTTGGTTCCATCGGTTCGGATGAATTTTGGAACAAGACCGTTTCGTTCGATGTTGAGCGCGATTCCTTTTTCGCGAGCCTGCAGGCTCAACAAGGTTGTGACATCGTTGATGAAGGGAAAGAGTTCTATTTCCTCTTCTTCAATTTCAAGTTTTCCAGCCTCAACTTTGCTGAGGTCCAGGATCTCGTCGATGATTTTGCTCAACTGGCGGCCATTGCGGATGATCGCCTGAAGCGCAGCTTTTCGCTCTTCATCTGAGTTTTGGAAATTGCCGACCAGCTCTGCAAAACCCATGATTGCACCCAAAGGTGTCCTGATTTCATGGCTCATGTTCGCAAGGAATTCACTCTTTGCTTTGTTGGCTGCATCTGCAGCTTCCTTTGCCTCTTTGAGGGCAATTTGCGCATTTTTGCTTTCAGTGACGTCTTCGGCAACGCCTACGATTCGATGCGCACGGCCTCCAGAATCACGAACAGCAAACGATTTGAACGACAACCAATGTGTCATTCCACCAGTCGCAATCACCCTGAATTCGACGATTGAATCGTGTCCAAGGGTCAGGTCACTGATGAAATTTCGAGCCACGGTGATATCGGCAGGATGAACGCGCCTGAGGACTTCCGAGAAGAACAAATCTCCAATTTCGGGTTCGATGCCAAGAAGTGGTTTGAAAACCGGGCTGATGTAGACCAGCGAGGCTGCGCGCACGTCGTAGATCCAGAATGCCTCCTTGACGTTTTCTGCCAGCTGTTCGAATCGCTTTTTCCATTCGTGAAGTTCTTTTTCTTCCCGTTTGTAATCGCTGATGTTTCGGATCACCACACAGTAGTTTTTGGGCCAGTGAGATTCCGACGGCAGAGAAGTCAGCAACACACTCGCCCAAAAGCCTTGGCCCGACTTCTTGATGCGGCGGGTTGTTTCTTCATGGAAAGCCTTTTCATCTGCCATATCGAGTGACTGAAGGGTTTTTCCCGAGAGCAGTTCAGTTTTTGGGCTCAAGATTGAGATGTGTTTTCCTCTCAATTCGTCTTCAGTGTATTCAAGCACACCTTCGACGGCCTCATTGCAAAACTGGATAAAGCCTTCCTCGCACAGAATCAGGACGGCAGCATCCCGGATTCCGCTGAGCAAGCGCTTTGCTCTTTGTTCACGGTCGCGAAGTGCGTTGATGGCAGTCTGAAAAAGGGTCACGTCTTCGCAAGTCGCCAAGACAAGATTGTCTCTTTGAACCCCACCATGACTCGACTCGAGCGGACTCCGGATGGGTGTGAATTTGATTTGCAGCCAGATCCAATCATTGTTCTCGCCCTTAACGCGAAGGCGAGATTCGAAAATCAAGCTTCTAAGTTCTTTGAGTCCATTGAAAAGGTCGAGTGCAATTGCAGCGTCATTCGGGTGAAGCCAGTCGGGGACAATTCCGGCAGCGAGAGAGCTGATGTCTCGCTTTGAAAACCAACGGAATAGCTTTTTACTGTTTGAATTCGCCCACAGTACATTCAGGTTTGCATCAAGAACAAAAGAGGCAAGCGGCAATGCCTCTCCCCAACGCTGCAGTTCACGAATGAGATCGACCTCTGTTTGGCGCGGCCGGCGTGATTCGGGGGTTTTTGTGAGCCAACCTTTCAAAACGTCGAGACCCGGCTTTGCAAGGCTGCCCAGCAGGAGCACTGCGCTGATTGTGGTGATTTGTTCAAACGTCATCATTTGTTCAAACGTCATGAGTGGGCCGTTCAACGAGAATGTTCCGGGAATTTTGTTCCCGGCACGTGTGCAGCGGTCGCTAGCACGAGCTGGTTGAGATGGACAACGAAATCGAAGAGCCGGGACGGAAATCATACGGAAAGTGAAAATTTCGCCCGAAATTTCAAACGCATGAAAAGATTGAGAAAGATATTTTTTTGTCGGTTAACTTCTCAGTTTTCCAGTTTTATTTCCGATGACCCCCAGGTTGAGTCATTGCATTCAATCGACGAGGAGTGGACTTGCAGGAAAGAGTCGAAATCGTTTGGCTTTTCAGACCTCTCGGTGCACCTGTGGGCGAGCGCTGCCTGCAGGGTGTGACTCTTGAATTGCGCGAATGCACCGAAAAACACTTTGACTCTGTTTTTGAATCACTGGCGGAGAAACCCGATTCCTCCTGTCGGCTTTGTGTTCTGAGCCCCCAACAGTTTTTGCGTTTGAGAAGTCGAATCGTGGAGGCATTGCAAGCCATGGATGCCCCGGAGAAGCTGGCATTTTTGTTGGTTGAGGGTGAAGAGCCTTTGACCATCCGAATGCACAAACAACTCCGCCTTGAAGAAAATCCAAATTGGCTCATGGGTATGATTCGACGTCCATACTCTTTCAATGAATTGATGGGCTTTGTGCAAAGGGCCGCAAGTTCGTTGATGATTCTTTCCAACCAAGCTGCCCTGAGCAACTTGTTGGCTCAACGTGAAACCGAAGCGAGCGCCATCAACGAAATCGGTCTCGCCATGACGAGCCAGGCGTCGGTGGACAGCATGGTTCGTTTGGTGCTCGATAAGGCGCTCGACCTTTGTTCTGCCGATGCAGGCTTTATTCTTTTGCGCGAAAATCTCGGCACCAATCAGCGTGAAGGTGTGCCAGATATCCGTCTTCTCCGTTCTTCAGGACATCGCTTTTTTCAAAAGGCAAGGGTTTGTAAAAGCCAGAATTTGAAGTTGATGAGCGATTCTTTGGATCCAGCACGCAATGCAACAATTTCCTTTGTATTGAACAATGCGAGCGGAGTGGTTTGGCAGTCGGGATGGGTTGGTCCCGTGCCGCAGAGTTCTGCTTTGACCCCATTCACAAACTCATCATTGCCTGAACTTCATTTTGAATTTGACCCGCGAAATTATGATGTTCGTAGCTACTGTCTTTTCCCGTTGAAGACACCCTCGGGTGAAGTTGTTGGTTTCATTCTCCTGGTCAACAAGAAGACTGGCAAGAATGTGTTCATTGATTCGCTGACCGACGTGGAAAAGCACGTGAGCCCCTTCAACAAGCATGACCTTCATTTGCTTGAAGCGCTCGCTGCACAAGTGGGTGTCTCACTCGACCATGCACGCCTCATCCAGGATTTGCGAAGAGTGTTTGAAAGTTTTGTTCAAGCAAGTGTTGTTGCGATTGAGTCGCGCGACCCTTCGACCAAAGGTCACAGCGAGCGCGTAGCTGTGCTGACAGTAGGACTTGCAGAAGCGGTCAATTCTGAAACCGTTGGACAGTACGGTTCTGTGTTCTTTAATGCGAGTCAATTGTACGAAATAAAATATGCAGCGCTTCTGCACGACTTTGGCAAAATCGGCGTGCGTGAAAATATTCTTCGCAAAGAGCGAAAACTTTACCATCACGAATTGATGGCTATCCAAGAGCGTTTTCACAATCTTGAAAAGAGATTGAACTTGAAGTGTCTCGAAGAGTACCTTGAGCGATTGATGAACCGCGGACAAATTCCAAGTCGGGAAGATATTGAACGGATTCAGCAGGATGTTCAGAATATTTCAGTCAAGCTGAACCGCTATTGGGAAAACATTCTTGAGGCAAATGAACCATCGATTGTCAGCTCTGATGACTTTCAAAAGGTTCTCGAAATCGCAGCCATCCAGTACCTTGGACAAAATGAAAAAGTCTCGGAACTGCTCCTGCCCAACGAAGTGGAAAAGTTGACAATCAAACGCGGCTCTTTGTCTGATGCAGAAAGATTGGAAATCGAGAGTCATGTGACCCACTCGTTCAAATTTCTTGTGAGTATTCCGTGGACGCAGGAATTGGCCAATGTTCCTGATATTGTTTACGCCCATCACGAGCGTCTTGATGGCACCGGCTATCCACGTCAACTCGTTGCTGACGAAATACCGATTCAAGCAAAGATGATGGCCATCGCGGATGTCTATGATGCGCTTGTGGCTGTCGACAGGCCTTATAAGCTTGCTCTTCCACACGAACGTGCATTGAGTATCCTTGAAGGTGAAGTGGCCGAGAGCAAACTGGACGGAGAACTTTTCCGGCTTTTTGTTGAAGCGCGGATTGGAGAACTGATTAAACCTCCTAATTCCGACAATGATTCCGCGGCTTAATATGTTTTTTTGTCTTCGATTTTTCTTCTGAATTTGCTCCATCACAGTTAAAAACATCCATCATTTTGCTCCAGAGCGCAGGCAGACTTGCCCAATTTCAAC
>JBDLRR010000049.1:0-3998 GCA_039799985.1 Pseudomonadota bacterium
ATTGATTCAAAGAAGAAGTGTGGTGCCCAGAGAGAGACTCGAACTCTCACGACCTTGCGATCGGTGGATTTTGAATCCACTGCGTCTACCGATTCCGCCATCTGGGCACTCGAGGTATGTCAGCCGAGTCACACTGCCCTTTGGTGCCTGATGAGAAACAGGGTACACTTTGGACAATCGTCGTCGGGACAGCCTAGGGTGTACGATTGCGGCGGTGTTATTGTCAAGTTGGGCCAGCATCTCCAGACTGACAAGCTGCAACATGGCGATTTTGGGAGGGTTTGAACTTGGAATACGTCGTTCAGGAACATAATGGGGCACACTGGGTCACTCTTTCTGGAGTTATCAACGAAGATGCAGAAATGCCCCTCAAGAAGGTGACCGAGGAACTTGAAGGCGCCAAAATGGTGATTTTCAACTTCAAAAACGTCAAATCCGTAAACTCTTTGGGAGTTCGGGCTTGGGTGACCTTCCTTCGCTCCGTAGACAGTGCCGCAGGAAGAACGGTTTATTTTGCAGAGTGCATTCCCGACATCATCATGCAAATCAACATGATACCAAGCTTCCTTGGCAAAGCTTCGATTCTCAGTTTTTATGTAAACTACGTCTCAACGGCGACCAACAAGACTCACCGCGTCTTGATTGAAACCAAGGACCTTGCCCCACAGTCGATTCCAACTGCGCCCAATTGTCCGGACACCGGTACTCCAATGGAGACCGAAGAGCTCGAAGAAGAATACTTCGCATTTTTGATGCGTTGAGCCCCGCCAAGTTTCCCGCGTTAAAGTTTTCATCCCAGGTGCATTCAAACTAAAGTTCCTCCCGGATTCGTCCGAACCCTCCTTCGCAAGAAAAGGGAGGCCTATTGCATGTCTGCTGTCGCAATACCTATCAGGGACATTTCTGAACAGGAACACAAAGACGCAGAACTTCTTGCGAAGTTTGAGGTGTTTCGCGACTTCACGCGAATTTTCCTCGATGGCTTTGTGCTGATCAATTCCCAACGGAAAATCCTGAAGTTCAACCAGGGTTTGTGCGCGGCGTTTGGCGTAAAAGCCATCGACGTGAAAAAGCTCTCGACCATCGACGAACTGATTACCATGCCGAATCCCAGCGGCATTGGCAGTGCAGTCGATGAAATCATGAAAGCCGCAGGACCTCTGCGCATCGATGAAATCCAGGCGACAAGAAACAACGGAGAAAACTGTTATCAGCTGATTGTCGGCAGTTATCCGTTTTTCGACTCAAAAGGCGAATTCATTGGCGCGTGCATCATATTGCGAGATGTGACCGCAGAGACGAACCTTCAGGGCAAGTACAAAGAGAAATCAATTCAGAGCGTGACCGACCCACTGACGGGCCTCTATTTGCGTCGTTACTTTGAAGAACAAGTCGACACGGCGATGATCAAACTCAAGGAGATGAATCAGCCGCCCGCGATTGGCATTTTGATGTTCGACCTCGACAAGTTCAAGAGCATCAACGACACGTTTGGTCACCAGGCGGGAGATTTTGTGCTCGTCGAAACTGCGAAGATTTTGAAAGGTGTTTCACGCAAAACGGACATTGTCGGTCGCTACGGTGGCGAGGAAATCTTGATTGTTGTTTTCGGAGCAACCCGTGAGGGATGTTGCCACGCTGCAGAGAAATTCCGTTGCGCTGTGGAAGAACATGAGTTCGTTTTCGAAGGCAAGCGCGTGCCGGTGAGCACATCAGTGGGTGTGAGTCTCTTTACAGACCTCAATGACACGCGGGAAAACGTCGTCGCACGTGCGGACAAATGTTTGTATGCGGCGAAAGCGCACGGTCGAAATGTTGTATACTGTGACTTTGGCGAGAAGCCTGAGCCCGAACGTGTCACGCCCGAGGGACAAGGTGGTCGTCCGGACCTTGGTGCGGCAGGTTTTGGTCACTGAGACTCTGTCGTGCTGTAGAAAGCTTCCGCATTTGTTCTGATTGAATTCAACGCTTGTGGCACCCACTCTTCGAGTGGGTGCTGCGTTTTTTCGGGCATCTGAATTTTGGAAAAGTTGACCCTGATGCGGCTTAAAGGAATTGGAACAATAAAACGGTCCCAGGAATTCAGGCGAATGCACAACCCTGTGGAACGCAAAAATGAGGGAAGTACCTCGCATTTCAGAAGATAAACTGAACCTGTCGCATGCCAGGCGCACACAGCAACGCCTGACTTCGGAACAAGGCGCGGCCCCTTGGGGCCATCAAAAGTAATGGCCACGGGTCGGCCATTGCCAAGGGCATTCTTCAGCTCAAGCAATGCTTGTTTTCCACCCCGACTGGACGACCCACGCACCAGGGTGAAGCCCCTTTTTTTCAAAAATCGGGCCGCAAATTCGCCGTCGGAACTGAGGCTGGCAAGCAAGGTCGCAGGCCGACCCCGGTAGCCCAATGCCCCCAGCAGAATAGTGTGATGTGGTACGGCAAAAACCGGCACCCTGCCCTTTGCCAAATCCTCATCCACATCCTCAAGCCCCTGAATTTCCAATCGAACTGTCCAAGACCAGAGTTTCCAAAGGAACTCCATCAGGACCGACAGTAACAAATTCATCACCTCACCTTTGGCGCTCATGGCCGCTCATCACTGAAAGGTGCTTTAGCAAACTTGGAGAGCTGACGATACAGGATGAGGTGAGGGGATTTCCTTTGTTTACGGCATTTGACTTGCCGGACACGGAACCCCGAAGACATCGAGGTGTACGTGGGAGCATTGCGGAGGTCATTCCTATTTTGCTCTTTTGGGCTCGTCGCGATTTCTGCGATGGCTCAGGGGGCAACGCAGGCCAACCCGAAGGTTTCACCTGTAAACACTCATACCGAAAGCCCCGAAGCAAAAGCGATGAAGCTGGTGGAAAATGCACGTGCCCTCATTGCAAATGCAATTCCCGAAGAGCGAATTATTGCAGAACAGCAATTGGTTGAAGCGACACGGCTGTGCCGAAACTGTGCACCGGCCTATGCCGAGCTTGGCCGTTTGTGGCTTACGGATTATTCACTCGGTCGCGCCGGAATCTCGGCATTGCAAAAGGCAGCTGCGATGGCCGAATCAACAAAAGATCTCGATCCTGGCAGTCCAGTCGGAGAATACCTCGGCGTGGAGGTGTTGCTTTCTATCGGACGACAAACAGAAGCGTTTCGGCTGTACAGCAGCGCCCGACAAAACTATCCTGACCACGTCGAAACTCTTGCCTTCGATGCACGACTTTGGGCTGATGCGAAGCCAGAAATCGCTCTGGCCTCGGCGCAGTTGGCGCTTGCCCGAGGTTATTCTCTTCAGGAACTTTCACCCTGGATTGGCAACGCCATTGTAAAAGCAGCCGGAGATGAAAACAGCGGAGCGGCTCTGCAAAGTTTTGCTGAAATTTATCCCGACAGATGGCTTTGGCACCGTGCAGCGATGGCACACGCAGTCCAGAAAAATTGGGTTGCTGCAAAACGCTGTTTTGAAAAAGCGATGGCACTTGGCAATACCCTTGAAAGCCCACTGCAATTGGCAATCATTGAATACAAGGAAATGAACACTGCAAAAGAAGGAGCCTCTCGCCTGGATGCTCTTTTGAGATTGGTCGACATCCAAAAACACTTGAGCCTGGATTCTCGCGCACTGGTCGAAAGTCATGCTGCATTTGCTCATCTTGCTGCCGGCGACAAACACTCTGCGCGCACGCATGCGGAGAAGGCGTTGGATCTAAGTTTGAACAATGAAGCAAGAATTTCTCAAATTGTGGATACTTTCCGAACGGTGAATCAACTGGGGCTGATTCGTGATGCGTTGCATCGTGTGGTGATGAACAATCCCCTCATCGAAGACGCACATCTTGCTTTGGCCATGATTTCGTCAGAGTCGAAAGACTATCAAAGCACAATTGAACACCTGAGTTCTGCAATTGCCTTGGCGCCCGAACGTGACGACCTCTACTCGGCTCGAGGGCAAGCATCTTATCTTGCGACAAAATACGAAGTGGCCTTGCAAGATTTCGAAA
>JBDLRR010000050.1:0-20264 GCA_039799985.1 Pseudomonadota bacterium
GCGGTATTCCGCAGCGGTATTCCTGAACATGGACTTTGCCATGCTTACGAACTTCAACACGGCAATACGACGAAAGCGCGTTGACAACCGATGCACCCACGCCATGCAGACCGCCGGAGACTTTGTAAACGCTGTTGTCGAATTTTCCACCGGCATGAAGAACGGTCATCACAACTTCAAGAGCTGTACGCCCTTCGGAGTGGATATCAACAGGAATACCACGGGCATTGTCGGAAACAGTTACGCTGCCATCGACGTGCAGTGTGATCTCGATGGTGTTGCCGTGGCCCGCAAGATACTCGTCAATACAGTTGTCAACGAGTTCGTATACGAGGTGATGCAGACCATTGACCGACGTGTCACCGATGTACATTCCTGGACGTTTACGGACAGCTTCCAAACCCTCAAGAATTTGAATCTGGCCCGCGCCGTATTGGGAAGCGTCATTGGACAACATTGCATGCTTGGGATGAGAGAGAAAAAACATATTCGCAAAATCCTTTGTCTTCCGGTGTTCGGAAGCGCTGATGAAAGTTCTCTGGAAAGTGCGTTTCAGAAGGTAAAATATACGTTAAAAAGCACCTTCAGCCAATCGCCTCTGCCGAATGATCAAAAACGAGTCGGAACGAGCAAATAAAAGACGTCCAAACCCTTTTCTGCCTCTCCGGTTATCATCACAGGTCGATTGACATTCTCCCACGATGCCTTGACGGCAGAGCCCGACAAGACATTGAGGATACCGGTGAGCAGTGTTCCGTTGTAATTGACGACAAAGGGTTGCTCGACGGGTGCAGCCAACTCTACAACTTCTTCGCCTTCCTTGAGTCCAGGGGTAAAGCTCTGAACGTCGAGCACAGGCCCATCAAAACCAAGTTTGATGATTCGGTTTTTGTCGGCAAACAACAACACACGGCGCACACTCTCAAGAAGTGGAGAAAGCCCAATGGTCACAGAAAAGTTGACCTTTTGCGGAATCGCGGAAGTGTAGGGAGGATATTTTCCGGGGATACACTTTGAAACCATCAAATAATTTTCAGTTTCCACCGCAAAAAACAAGCGCTCACCATTCCAACGCAAACGGTAGTCTGCGGATGGATTGGCAGCACACAGCCGGCGCAATTCGTCGAGTGCTTTCTTCGGAACGAGCACAGAACTGTCGTCGATATTTTCTGCCATGAGGCCATCTGTGAGCTGCGCTTTGGCAAGTCGGTATGCATCGGAAGCAACAGCCTGCAGATTTAAACCATTGCTTGAATCTGCCCAAATCAACGCACCGTTTGCGTAAAAACGGGTGTCATCGGTCGAAACAAAATCACGGAAGGCGTTGACCCAGCGTTCCAGAAAATCACCCTTGACCACAATCGAAGTACCTTCCTGAGGCACCACAACATCGGTTTGAGTTTGATCTTGAACGAGTTGAAGTTTGGCTGATGAGCGGCCGCATTTGACAACCAGGCGCTGCGGAAGCTCAGCAACCAAGGTGATTTTTTCAGGTGGAAGTTGGCGAACGTACTCACTCAGTTGTTTTCCGGAAACCTTGAGTACACCCTTGCCTTCGTGCTCGGCTGCAAAACCATAGCGAATAGACAGGTTGTGGCTCAGCGCGCTGACAACGACCTGCCCTTGGCCATTGAACTGGAACTGCACCCAGCCAACGTCTCCATCAGCTTGAGCGGCCGTGACAGCAGCAAGAGCACCTGCCAGTTTGTCGCGGTCAATCACAGCGCGAATGGAAGCACCCAGCTCACCCGACGTGTCGGCGTTGTTGCTCAAATTGCGCATGCCCTGATTCTGCATGGCTCAACTCCTCTGATGACTTTTCTTTTGCTGCAATGGTGTACATGAGTCCAACGAGGGGGACAAGCTCCTCGCTGATTCATCCACATCCCCATCTTCTTCTCTTTAAAGAAGGATTTTTAGTCTGTTTAAGTAGTTGAAGTAGTAGGTGAGGCTATTTTTTGTGGAAAAGCCCCATCTAGAGATACTAAGGTTCTGTAAGTAATAGGTTTTTTTTATAAAAACCATGTTGATAGCTTGTGGAAACCTTCGTTGAAAACCTGTTCAAGGTTCAGGATTTCTGTTGATAAACTATTGCTAGAGATTTAGGCACTTGGAGTTGTCCACCAAGGCTCCACATCTCTTCCACAGCTTCTCCACATTGATACAAATTGAATCATTCTCTGAAAAGGTCTTGAGCTTTGTTCGCACTTATCCACAAGGCCTTGTGGATAAGCCGACAAAACGGTCCTGAAATGTGATTTAAGATACTAAAATAACTTAATATAATTATTTCTTGGTTGTTTGTGAGCCTGTGTATAACTCCACTAAGCCACTAAAATTTTAACTATTCTTGAAAAGAGTCTTGTTGACAGGATGTGGATAAGCTGTGGATAGAGCCTCTGGGACTGTCGAGGAGTGGGGAGAATGACCCGCATTTTGAAATATTCGGTCGAGCAATCATTGGAAGATGCAGCCAATCATCTCAAACGGGGTGGGTTGGTGGCTTTTCCAACTGAGACTGTCTACGGACTCGGTGCAGACGCACGCAGCCCAAAAGCGGTTCGAAGTATATATGAAGTCAAACGGCGACCCGCCACCGATCCTCTGATAGTTCACGTGCCTTCGGTGGCATTCGCAGAGGAAATGATTCATCCCACCCAGACGACCCCGTGGCAGCGGAAGACGTTGCGGGCGCTTGCAGAAGCGTTTTGGCCGGGACCATTGACGATGATTCTCCCAGCTCACCCGAACAACATTGCATTTGAAGTCACCTCTGGCACCGGATTGGTTGGATTGAGGCTTCCAGAGCATCCTTTGGCGCAAAAATTTCTGGACCTTTGTCAGTTGCCTGTCGCAGCCCCCAGCGCGAATTTGTTTGGTCACGTGAGTCCCACGACTGCTGAACATGTTTTGGTTGATTTTCCAGATGTGGATAACTTGTGGATATTGGATGGAGGCCAATGTGGTTTTGGAATTGAATCCACGGTTGTCCGCCTCAATGAGAACGAATCACTTGAAATATTGAGACGTGGAGGCGTGGGGCCAAAACAACTGGCAGAAGTTCTGCTCCAGTCGGGCCTGTGCAAATCGGGTTCTGGCGCCGTTCGGGTTCTGGAACGCTTTGTCGCCGAAAGCTCAACAGATGCGCAAGCAGCGCCAGGTCAGCTTTTGATTCATTACGCACCACGAATCCCAGCCCACATGGTTTCCTTGGGATCACCTTCGGAAAAGATTGCGTTTCATATGTCTGTTTCGGATGAAGAATTGAAGCAGACGGTCGTTTTGGATTTTGGAACTCAACTCAATGCGCTGTGCGAAAGGGTTGGTTTCTATCGTAATCTTGCGCTCAACGGTGATTCTAAACTTGCTGCTTATTCATTGTTCGAAGCATTGCGCTGGGCTGAGAATTGTGTGCCTGAAAGCGGGCAGGTGTGGATTTTTGATCCGAGAGCCGTGAGTGATCAAAATGATGAGCTGTTTTTAGCGCTTCAAGACCGCGTTGTTCGAGCGACTTCTGGTCGTTCGTCGGTGCTTCACGTTACACCAGATTCTGGTCCAATTTACGTCTCAACTCGCTGACAATAGCACGCGTGGACGCATCTTTTTCGATAAGGTCCTTAACTTTCTCCACAGCGTGCATCACCGTCGTGTGATTTCGTTTTCCAAAGGCTTCTGCAATTTCAGTCGTGGCTGAACCCAGCAATTCACGGCTGAGGTACATGGCGATGTGCCTTGGAATGACCAGACGCTGCGAGCGATCTTGCGACATAAGCTCAGTGAGTTTGATACCAAAATGTGTCGCGACAGCCTTTTGAATCGCAGAAAGATCCAACGATTGGGCAGGTACCCTGATGATGCGTCGCAGATGTGCGTTGGTGGACTCGATGGTCGGAGGCGCTCCTGTCATGCTTTGTGTCATGGCCAGGTTGTTGAGGATTCCTTGAATCTCGCGCACGTTGGTTTTCACGTGTGTGGCGATGTGGAGGACAATGTCGCGAGTCAACTTGAGCGACAGAGCCTTTGCTTTCGTTTCAATGATGGCAACCCGATCTTCAAAACCTGGTGGTTCGATGTCGGCGATTAATCCCTGAAGGAATCGGCTTTTCAAGCGTTCTTCAATGTTGGGAATGTCTTTCGGATATTTGTCGGAAGTGATGACAATCTGTTTGTTTTTCTGGAAGAGGTCGTTGAAGGTGTGAAAGAATTCAAGCTGGGTTGAATCTTTGCTTTCAAGAAACTGGATGTCGTCAACCAGAAGCACGTCGACGTGGTTGTACCGCATCCGGAACTCTTCTTGCTTGTAAAAGCGGATCGACTGAATGAGTTCATTCATATAGTCGAGGCTTGTGACGTATTTGATGTTCCATCCAGGATGCTGACGAAGAATTTCATTGCCCACGGAATGCAGCAAATGGGTTTTGCCCAAACCCGTCGCACCATAGATGAATACTGGGTTTGTCAGATTTCCAGGATTTTTTGCGATCGATTCACAAGCTGAATATGCAATCAAGTTGCTTTGTCCTCTGACAAACGTGGTGAACGTGAGTTCAGGATTGAGCGACCGATTGGTTTCAGATTGATGTTGTGGTCTGTGCTCCGTGTCATCCATCATTGAAATGGGAGTGATGTTCATTGGCGTTGCAATTTGGTTGATGTTTTTTGAAGCCTGGAGGGTTGTCGAGGATTTTGTGCCCTCTTTCAGTCCACTGGAAACGGCGGAATTTGCAACAGAAGTGCTTTCGTCTTTCAAGGCATTTTTGGGGATTTTATTTGTTTTGCCTTGAGATTTGAAAGATGTTTTTCTTGAAAAATCTTCCGGCGTTTCAAACAATGGTTGTGTTTCTGTGGTTCGAGCGGTTTTTCCACGTTTTGAAGTGGCTGACGCGGCGGTGGACTCGCTGTCGGACCGAACAAAAAATTCGATCTCGGGTCCCCAAACCTGCTTTGCCACGTCGATAATTTCATTCATTTTGGCACTGACAATCAGCGCACCGTGGAATTGACTTTTGCAGTCGGCAATGACTGTTGTTCCTTCAATCTTTACCGGAATCACCTGACTTGCGATGGAGTGGGCGACAGCATCTCCGAGTCCCAAAGAAATGAGACGGGCTTTGAGTTTTTCAAAGAAAACTTCCGATTTTGCGATCGACACCATAGTCTCAACTCATTCACAGCTCTGGTTCAGGGATGGGGCAAGGGCCGGATTGTGCAGAGGCCAATCAAGGAGGTCAAGTCGGAATGGGAAAACTTCTCATCTGGTTCGGAATTCTTTACGGAAATTTGTGTGCGTTGGTGGGGCTGGCGGTGGTTATTGTTTGGTGGACCAAGCAGCCTGGCGGCCAGCAGTTTTGCGAAAGTGTTGGGTTGGGTTTATCCGCTTGTCGCAGCGGCCTGATGGTGGTCGATATTTTGGTGATAGGTACAGCGACACTCATGAGTTTTCGCAGGTTGGCTGCGGTAAGGCGTCAATTTGACAAGACTCGTGATTAGTGGGAGCGGCTCGCTGGAGTGCGCTTGAAGTCAGTGGAAAGAGGGTAAGAAATATCATGGGTGATTGGCGGTTTTTGCTGCTGTCGGCCTTTTCGGGGGGTGTGGTCGCTGTGGGCCTGTTTATCCAGGTTGCGGCGGTGATTCGGCAACGCCGCACTTTCAAGGGAGTTTTGTTGAAATTTCTGGGACTTGTTCCGCTGCTTTTTGCGGTCTGGGGTGCGCGCGAGCAAATCTACGTTGTATCGGGAGTTTTTTTTTCCACAACGCTGATTTTTCTCGTTTTCCTCACCCTTGCACGCAACAAGCTTCTGCGCTAGGAACCTGACGCTGATTTGTTAAATCACATGAAGATCCACCTTGAAGTCTAATGGAGAAAACATGAGTCGCATTCTCAACGCGTGGCTCACTTTGGTTGCGGTTTTTGCCGCGTTGATTTCAATTCCTGCGCTGGCAAGTGGTGGTGGTCTCCAGATCATCTCTTGGTATGCGGTCATTGCCGAAAGCATTCACGAAGCTTTGGGACTTTCGATTGATCCTGCCCAGTTGACTGAAATCGTCTCTTCGGCGGCTGCGTTTTTGATCGTCACCTCGGTTGGATTGTTTGCCGGATTTTACAAGTTGAAACCCGAGGCAATGTCTGACGAAGAATTGCTGCCACCGAAGTCTTTCGGAATCCGTGCGTTTGTTGAAATGTGCTGGGGTGTCATCAGCAACACTCTGGAAAAGATCATCGGCGATAAAATGTGGACCCACTACGCTGCATTGTTGGGCGGCACTTTCTTCTACATCATTTGCGCCAATCTTTCCGGTCTCATCCCAGGATTTCCTCCTGCAACCGAGTTCATTAGCCAAAATGCGGCTATGGCTTTGGTGATTTTCATTGCCTTCAACTACGTTGGTTTGAAACACGCTGGCTTCAGTTACATCAAGCATTTGTGCGGACCAGTTCTTGCCCTTGCACCTTTGATGCTTGTGATCGAGGTGATTGCTCTGTTGGCGCGTCCGTTGTCATTGAGTCTTCGCCTTTATGGAAACGTCTCGGGTGACCACATGGTCTTCAATGTGTTTTCGACATTGATGCGTGACTTCCACATTCCGTTTGTGCCGATTCCAGGCGCGCTGCTGACCTTTGGTTTGTTGGTCGCTTGTCTGCAGGCATTTATTTTCATGACCCTGAGCTCAGTCTACGTTCGTTTGTCATTGGATACGGCCCATCACGACCACTGATTCACGCAGCGATACTGGTTTTGGTTTTGCGCGCAGCTTCCGCCTTTCTTTCGGCCCTCGACGGGAGGCCAGAGTTGCATCAAGCGCGTTTCCCTTTCCGAACGGAAAGGATTTTGGGGTAGGCGAGTGAGCTTGTTTTTCAAGGTTTCATATCGTCTGTCGTCACCCACCTTGAATGAATTCAGGGGGCCGGTGATTGGTGAGGGTGAGGTTTGGATTTTTTGAGGTGTTCAATGAAATTTTCTCGTTTTGCTTTGATTGCTGTCAGCCTTCTTGCTTCCGCTCCTGCATTTGCTGAAGAAGCTGCAGCTGCTTCTGGTACTGCCGGCGGTGAACTGCGCGCTATCGCCGCAGCTCTTGCAATCGGTCTTGCTGTTATTGGTGGTACATCGGGTCAGGGCCGTGCTGCTGCAGCTGCCTACGAAGGCATTGGCCGCAACCCACAGGCGGCTGAAAAGCTGTTCACTCCCTTGATTCTTGGTTTGGCTCTGATCGAGTTCCAGGCAATCATGGCCTTCATTATCGCTATCCTTTTGGCAACCAAGTAAAGACGAAATTGCGGTGGGGCATTTCTCTTGACAATTGCTGGAGGCGTGGTTAATCCCACGTTTCGTGTGGAGGGTTAGCTCAGTTGGTAGAGCAAGAGACTCTTAATCTCTTGGTCCGGGGTTCGAGCCCCCGACCCTTCACCATCCTCAAGAAACCGCCTTATTGGCGGTTTTTTTTTGCCCTCATGGGAATGTTTTAATGTATCGTGGCCGCTTTGCTCCCACACCTTCGGGCGATCTTCATCTTGGTTCATTGGTCACCGCACTGGCGAGCTTTCTTGATGCCCGCGCAGCGGACGGACAATGGCTGCTCCGCATCGAGGATGTAGATATTCATCGCTGCCGTCCGGAGTTTGAAAGCAACATCAAGCACGAGTTGGAGCGACATGGATTGCACTGGGATGGTCCAGTGGCCCGGCAAAGTGACAGGCAGGAGCTTTATTGGCAGGCCTTGGATCAATTGAATCTGAGCGGGTGTGTCTACGTATGCCATTGCAGCAAGGCGACACTGGCCCGCAAAGGTTGTCTCAAAAACTCGGAAGGCGAATTTGTATATCCTGGTTTTTGTCGTTCTCTGCCGGCAACCAATGAACCTTTGGAGGCATCGAAAAGTCTTTCTTCCGTTCGCTTTCGCGTGTCGGAACAGGAAACCTGTTTCGCTGATCGCAGGCAAGGTCCGCAGTGCTCATTTGTTTCGCGTGAGGCGGGCGATTTTGTAGTGCGTCGAGCAGACGGGTGCTTTGCATATCATTTGGCTGTGGTGGTCGATGATCATCTGCAGGGAGTGACGCATGTGGTGCGTGGAAGCGATATTTTGCCGCTGACAGCTCGACACTTGTTGCTCCAGCAAGCTCTTGGCTACGAAATGCCGGCGTATTTGCATGTTCCGGTAGTCTTGTCACCCGACGGTTCGAAGCTTAGCAAAAGAGATTCTTCGACCGCACTGAAAGTGACCTCTGCCAACGAAAATCTGCAACGGGCTCTTTCGCATTTGGGCATCGTATTGCCCGATGAATTGACGGGATCTTCAGTGGAAGAAATTGTTGCCAACGCAGTTTTGTATTGGAAAGCAGTCTCAAATCACGGCTTTTGATTCAAGTTCAGCCATGTGTTCCTTGATGTTCGGATGTCCTGGTACCAGTTTCAAACATTCCTGAAAATTTGCCAGGGCAGAGGCTGAATCGCCCATTTTTTTATAGGCCAGGCCAAGATTGTAAAAGATAGAACCCTTGAGGTCAGTTTCTTTAAGATGGGTCAGGGCATATCCATAAATTCTGATGGCGACGTCATATTTGCGATCAGAAACCGCCTGGATGGCTGATTTGTTCAACAGTGCCGCACGATCTTTTTCCGACAAAACATCCCGAAGAATATGCACCGCTGCTTCAACTTCAGCCGCATCGAGAGGAATCTTCAATAATCCCTGTCGTGCACTTGGGTAAGGTGGATAGACGTCAAGCGCTTCCAAAAAGGCTTTTTTTGCAGCAGCAAGGTTACCTTTGGTTGTGTAAACATGACCAATCAAAGTGAGGCGTTCTGGATTGCTTGGACACAATTTGTTTGCTGTTTCCAGAATTCTCAAAGAACCATCGAGGTCACCCGCAGAGAATTGCACCTTGGCCAACAGATTCATGGCGCGGACATTGTGTGATTCAACCTGCAAAACGCGCTTGGCAATAAGACCAGCTTCGTTGGTTTCTCCGTGATGAAATTTCGCCAGTGCATATTCGAGACGAATGATTGGGTCGTGGGGATATGATTGGTAGGCTTCCGCAACGGCGCTCAAATATTCCTCTGAAGGGTTCTCTGATTGAAAAATGCGTTGAGAATGAACCAGCGATTGAGCTGCACTGCGGCCGGAATCCGTTTTTTTCAGCACTGCGAGTTGTTCACCCAGATTTCCGCTCAGGCAAGACGAAAGATTGAAAATTTGTCGGATGGCGCAATCTGCCACCAATGCCAGTGCAGAGGTACTGATGTCAGGACTCAAAACAAACCTGACCACCGACGAGAGGCGCTGTTTTTTTGCAAGTCGTTGCTGGAGCAGTATGTTTTGGCGAGGCTCGAAGCTTCGCATATTGTGCACAAGTCCCCAAGGTTGTTTAGCCAGGGCTTCCGGGAGCTCTTTGCTCGACGCAATGCAATGCACCGAGAAACCGGCCTTGGCAGTGCCCTTGGCCAAAATAGGTTGGTCTGTTTGACCCGACAAAATGATCACTAGCGGGCCATTGTTGTCTGGGGACATCGACATTCACCCTCCATGAATCTACTCGTCAGCGCGTCGGGAAAAATGAGTTTGTTTTCAGCATATCTAAAATCCAAGTGTTTGCACTGTCTTGAATATTGGCGCTGAAACAAAAAAAAAGTCACCCAAACCAATGGTCTGGGTGACTGGGTTTTGATGCTTTGGTCAGGCTGATATTACTGATTTTCTCCGCAGAGCAGGCCTTCGTCTTTCAAAAGGTACTCGCAGCTGCGAATGGAGCCGTCTGGATTGACCAAAACCTCGGCTTTGGAGCCGGAAGCATCGGTGTGAACGACGTGAAGAATGCCAGACGCATCAAATTGTAGTCCGCGAATTGCCCGGAAAGGATGGGTTGTGTTTGCCGGCAGAGCCTTTTTGCCAGGCATGACAAAGCTGACAAGCTGGGGCTTGTTGGGGACGGCCGGATTGACCAGAAACAACATGGAAAAGTCTGTTTCAGCATAAATAAAAGACCGGACGCCAATTGCCACGATGTTGGTTCTGGGATTTTGAGCCACCTGGAAGATCCATGAACCGGTCAGTTTTTTGGTGCTTGTGATGCCAGTGTCCGGGTCTGGAACGTTTGTGACGAGAGCCTGCAAATCTTGAGCCCGGATGTTCGCGTAATCTTTGGTTCCCGCTGTGATGTGAACCGAGGTACGGTCTTCGGAGATGTCGGGTCGTTGATCGGTGGATTGAACCGACGCAGAGAGGTCGTTTTTTGAGAGTGCGCAAGAGGTTGCAAGTGATCCAGCCAAACCAAGGAATGCGACCAGAGCCAAAGTTTTTTGAGAATTGAATGCTTTCATACGGAGTACTCCTCATGGATAAAAACCCAAATTGTCGTCTGCGAAATTGAGAGCAAACTCGATGCCAGTGAAAAGTGCTGTCATAACAGGGATTCGTGTCGGGCGTTTGTGTTCAAGAAATCGACAGTCGCAGAAAATAGACAGCCAGGGGTGAAATTTGACAGTTCGCGTTCGTGCCGCAAACCAGGGTTTTCGGTTAGAATTTTGCAATTGAGATTCAACTTGTTGGCAACCTGATGAAATGAGTTTTGGGAGCAAAATCATGTCAAATATTTATGAAACCGACGTCATTGATATCAAAGGTCAGAGTACAAATTTGAGCCAATACAGTGGCAAAGTGATGTTGATCGTCAACGTTGCGTCGAAGTGCGGACTGACCAAACAATACAAAGCACTTCAGGAACTCTATGAAGCTTATAAAAAGTTGGATTTTGTCGTGTTGGGATTTCCGGCAAATGATTTTCGTGGTCAGGAGCCCGGAACAAACCAGGAAATTTTTGAATTTTGCTCACTGAATTACAACGTGGCGTTCCCCATGTTTGCAAAGACAGTTGTCACAGGCCAACACCAACACCCGCTCTTTCGGATGTTGACGTCAACACTCAAAGACAGCGTGTGCCCTGAGAATAGTGATTTTGAAGCGCGTCTTGCTGGCTTTGGTCACAAGAAATCGGAGCCCCAGGAGATACTGTGGAATTTTGAAAAGTTTTTGATTGGTAGAACTGGAAAAGTGGTCGGACGATTTTCTCCCGACATGACGCCAGATGATCCTGTTTTTGTGGCGGCGGTCGAAAAAGCACTTGGCCTTTGATCCGAACGAAATAGGTCAGCGCTCAGTGGTGACTTGTCGAAGTCTGATTTTTAACGCGCCGTTTTAATTGGAAATACTGGATAAATTAACGATTGCATCAAAAAACCCCGATAAATCTATGGGAAGAATCAACGGGGGTTTTGATGAAAAATTTGGTCGCACTTTCTTGCTTTGCGGTTGCTCTCCAGGCGTGTGGTTCTAATCCAATGGTTTCGGATACTGATCTTGTTATCGATGAACCCACATCCGGAACTTTGGTTTCCGTGAGTACCGAAGTCACGACCGTTTCCAATGCAGATGTTGATACAGGTTTGGGTCTGTTGAACTCTTTGCCGACGGTAGATCGATGCCTTGGCAAAACGTCCGAGTCTGCAGCGAACTCGACCGCGTCCAAGGTGAGCTCGTCAGCTTCGGCGTCTGGCAGCGTCGGTGCAGCTTCTGTAATGGGCGGAGCGGCTGCGGGCAGCAATTTGGTGAAGGGTCCAGATGGCGGTGCGATTGCCAGCGTGGCGGCAGCATCGACCGAGATTCCAACCAGCGTACGCGTGACCTTCAATTTGAAAGCAGATGCGGCTGCTGCGGGCAGTGCAACCGAGAAATTGATTTTGGAGCAGGATTTTCCAAAGGACGTCGCAGCTGAATCCATCAACAAGAAATCGGAACTTAAGTTGCGTCACGACAGAACCTACAATGTTTTGATTGAGCAATTGAAGGCCGACAAGGTGTTGCAGACGACCGAAGTGAACTTCCATTTCCGCAAGAAGGGAAGTGGCGCCATCAAACTTGCAACCAGCCAACGCTCGGGTGTGTCTTTGCGCTATGGCCAGGGTGACGCAAAGGTGTTGCGTGAATGTCCTGCGGGCAAGTTCATGAGCGGTATTGGTTTCAATGAGATTCCGATTTGCCGAGCATCTGCACCAGCTGCAACGACTTCGGCTTCTTCGGCATCGGGTTCAAGTCCTGCACCACAGCAACCCGCGCCACAGCCAGCTCCGCAACCCGCACCCGTTACGTCGTCGCAAAATCCAGGCACGCCTGTGGCTTCCAAATAAACAATGCATCCAATTGCTACCTGTGAGCCTACGACTGGCCAGGAGAGATTCTGGCCTTTCAATTTTTTCAATACAAAAAAACCCGCTCATTGAGCGGGTTTCTCGTTTAGATGGCGGAGAGAGAGGGATTCGAACCCCCGGTAGGATTACTCCTACAACGGTTTTCAAGACCGCCGCCTTAAGCCACTCGGCCATCTCTCCTAATCAATTTCATGCAACACAGCCTAACAGATTACTGTGCAGACTTCTTGGTGCTGGTCTTGGTAGTTTTGGCGGCCGGAGCGGCAGCAGCAGCCTTCTTGGGAGCAGCTGTCGTCTTGGTGCCTTTAATTTTGCGCGCCAATGCAGCTTTCTTCTTGGCTTGGCCCTTCTTGCGCAGCATCTTGCGGGTGCGGCGGTTGTCTTTCTTTCCCATGAATGAATCTCCTAAATTGAGCCAAAGCTCCGGGTCTAAGGCGCTTAGCAAACATCCGGGATGCCTGCAAGCTCCTGTGGGTTTGTGTTTGGGTTAAAACAAAGTGTCCATTCTATCGCGCATTTCCTGGCGGCTGTGGGCCACCTGACCCTGTTCAATGGAGTCGAACAAGGCTTTGAAGTTGCCATCTCCAAAGCCAGGGTCGCCGGCTCTTTGGATGATTTCATAGAAGAATGGCCCTGCCTTGTTGTCGGACAACTGTTCGCATTGTTCTTTCATGAACAATTGCAGCAGATATTTGTTGTCGCGGCCGTCGACCAGGATGCCCTGCGAACGGATTTGTTCCATGGGTTCTTTGATGGTGCCGATTTTGTTTTCGGCAATCCGCTGGGGCAGTTGGTCGTAGTATTTGCCGGGAGCATCGAGGAAGCGGCAACCCACCGATCGCAAATCACGGACGACAGGAATGATTTCTGCGACTGTCAGCGCCACGTGTTGAATGCCGTTGCCGCCGTTGTCTTCCACGTAGATTTGAATTTGCGAGTTGTTGAAATAGGGCGCCAGGGGCTGGTTTGTGGCAAACTTGACGCCGCTGTGGGGGTCCCACATGACGATACTCTCAAGGCCCGAACCGGTGCCGCCCTGCGGGTTGTGGTGAGCTGTGTGGAAGTCGATGCCCCAATAGCGCTCAAAGCCCAAGCAGTGGCGATAAAATTCAGTCAGGCCAATCATCGCGCGCATGTTGCATGTCACATGATCGATGTCCTGGAAACCAAATTTGTTGCCTCCCACGGTGTTCCAGTCAGCCGTGTTCTTGAAGCCGGGAGCGAACGATTCAAAATTTGATTTCTCGATGAAGCGAAAGCCTACGTCAGACAACGGCGTGGCGATTGCTGTTTCGCGCCAGTAGCCCTTGGACGATTTGCTTTCCTGGATGTCGTAGAGGAATGGAGCTTTGCGTTCGGCCAGAAATTCGGCGGCTTGGTCGATCGATTTGACTTCGAAGTTGAGAAAGCCAACGCCCTCAGGGTGATTTTTCAGGTATTTCCCTGCTGTGGAGGCTGGTTCGATGGGCTGGGTGAAAATCCATCCGAGCTGACCGGGGCCACGCAGAACGATGCTACGCATCCCGTGTCGAGCTTCTGATTCAGGAGTCGAGCGCGCGACTTCGCGGAAGTCGAATTTTTCTTTGTGCCAACGCACAGCGCGTTCAAGATCTTTTACGAAAAACTGGATGGAATGATAGCCAACAAGCCCAAGATGTTCAGCAGCCATAGGTGCCTCCGCGTCAACGCAAACGTTGCAGTCGTCTGTTCACGCAGGCGCTTGTATCACCCGGAAAGGTTGCCTGCAAAGTGGCAAGAGACCCAATGTGGCTCGGCTTCGGTGCCCAGATTGCGCAGCGCGGGTTCGCTGGTGCGACAGACATCTTTGACAAACGGGCAGCGGGTGTTGAAGCGGCATCCTTGTGGGGGATTGATGGGGCTCGGAACGTCGCCTTGAAGAATTTTGCGTTCCTTCTTTGCACCGACTTTGGGTTCGGGAATGCTGGAAATCAACGCCTGGGTGTAGGGGTGCAGTGGACGGGCATAGAGTGAAGCCGAATCTGTATGTTCAACGATTTTGCCAAGGTACATGACGGCAATTTCGTCAGAGATGTGCTCGATGACGGCGAGATCGTGGGCGATGAAGATATAGCTCAGGCCATATTTGTCGCGCAGGTCCATCATCAAATTGAGGATTTGGCTTTGGATGGACACATCCAAGGCACTCACGGGTTCATCTGCAACAATGAGTTTTGGTTTGAGCGCAAGTGCGCGGGCAATGCCGATGCGTTGCCTTTGCCCACCTGAAAATTCGTGCGGATAGCGGTCGGCAGCTTCAGGATTGAGTCCAACCTCCTTGAGGAGCTCGACGATGCGCTCGCGGCGCTCAACAGGGTTCTTGTGCAATCCATGGATTTCGAAAGGTTCCGAAAGAATTTCACGGATTGACATACGCGGATTCAGGCTTGCGAACGGATCCTGAAAAATGATTTGCAGATCTTTGCGCAAAGCGCGCATTTCAGATGACGAAAGCTTTGCGATGTCTTTGCCTTCGTAACGGATTTCGCCGCCGGAAGGGTCTGTCAAACGCAACAGTGTGCGACCCAAAGTCGACTTGCCGCAGCCTGATTCGCCAACCAGTCCCAAGGTTTTTCCGCGTTGGACTTGGAAAGAAACGTCGTCGACCGCATGGACCCGTCCAACCGTTCGGCCTAGAAAACCGCCCTGGACGGGAAAATATTTTTGCAGATGTTTAACTTCAAGAAGTGGTGTGTTGTCGCTCATCGTGAACCCTCATGGGTAATGACGCCGTTGTCGTTGGAGTGAAAACAGGCCACTTCAGAGCCGTCGCTCAAGCGTCGCAGCGAAGGGGCAGCATTGCGGCATTCTGACGTGACAAACGGGCAACGATCTTGAAAACGGCAACCCGCTGGAAAATTTCCAAGGCTGGGAACGATTCCCGGAATTGTTTTGAGTCGGCTTCTTCTCTCGCCCAAGCGCGGAATCGAATCAAGAAGACCGAGCGTGTAGGGATGCTTGGGGCGTGAGAAAAGTTGTTCCGCAGTCGCGCGTTCAACAATCTGTCCGCCATACATGACAACGACGTCGTCGCAAGTTTCAGCCACAACACCAAGGTCATGGGTGATGAGGATAGTCGCCATGTTGTTTTCTTTTTGCAGATCATTCATGAGCGCAAGAATTTGGGCCTGGATGGTCACGTCGAGCGCGGTGGTTGGCTCGTCGGCGATGAGAAGGTTGGGCTCACAGGCCAAGGCAATGGCAATCATCACCCGTTGGCGCATACCGCCCGAGAGTTGATGTGGATATTCGTCGATGCGTTTTTCCGGAGAAGGAATTCGCACTTTCTTGAGCATTTCAATCGACAGTTCGCGCGCTTCTTTTTTGCTTTTGCCTCTGTGGATGCGGAACACTTCAGAGATTTGATCGCCGATGGTGAAGACCGGATTGAGGCTGGTCATCGGCTCCTGGAAGATCATCGAAATTTTGTTGCCGCGCATTTTGCGCATTTCGTCTTCAGAGAGTTGCAGAAGATTTTTGCCTTCGAAAAGAATTTCGCCGCTTTTGATATTGCCTGGTGGTGTGGGAATCAGGCGCATGATGGAAAGACTCGTCACAGACTTTCCGCAACCGGATTCGCCGACAATTCCCAATGTTTTGCCGCGACGGACAGAAAAAGAACAGTTGTCGACAGCGTTGAATTCACGTCCGCCGATTTTGAAGCCCGTGACAAGATTTTTCACTTCAAGCAGAAGGTTATTGTTTTCGTTTTGTGAGCTCATTCAGCTCTGTCCCTTTCTCAAGCTTTCACGAGACCGATTTCGCGCAGACGCTGGTGAAGGAACTCGTCTGCGAGGATTGGCGCGTATTTTGCAGGGTTTTGTGTGGATGTACAGGTTGGAAGCACTTCCAGTGGGCAACGAGAATGCGGATGCACAAAGAATGGCATGGAATATCGGGTGACGTTTTTTGCTCCCGGTGGATTGACGACTCTATGGGTTGTCGAAGGAATCACATCGTTGCAAATCCGACTGAGCATGTCGCCCGAGTCGACGACCATCTGGCCCGGGCCGGATTCAACCGACAACCACTTGCCATCGTGTGTGAGCAATTCGAGTCCTGATTCGGTGGCCTCGCACAGAATCGTGATGAAGTTGATGTCTTCATGGGCTGCTGCGCGCACCGCGCCGCTTTTGAAGTGCTCCGGGGCTAACGGTGGATAATGCAGTGCACGGATGATGCTGTTTCCATCGACAATCATGTCGGCGAGCATGTTTCTTGGCAAATCGAGATAAAGCGAAGTTGCCTGCAACAAGGTCGATGCCATGTTTTCCAGTTTTGAATAGAGCTGTGTGAATGCAGGGCGGAATCCAGCGACGTGAGCATCTGGCCAAACGTTGGCTGGATATCTGTTCAGATTTTCTTTGTGTGTGAAAGTTTCGCGGCCGATGTGCCAGAATTCCTTGATGTCGGGCTGTTTGCTGTCTTTGGCGTGTTCTTGGAACATGCCAGTATAACCGCGCTGACCGCCACCGTTGGCGACGGCATATTGTTTTTTCGTTTCGACCGGCAGTTCAAAAAAAGCCTTTGCTTTCCCATAGCACTCTTGAATGAGTGCGGGTGCGATTTCATGTCCTTCGATAATGACGAAACCGTATTCCTGGAGTCCGGTGCCGAACTGTTTGACGAATAGAGATTGGTCCTTTGCATTGCCATCGGTGAAGGAACGGATATCGAGCGTCTGGACCTTTTGTGGTTTTGTGAAGCGCATGCCATCAACCTCCGCAACGTGCCAACTGGTCAAGGAATTTTTCAATCGAACTTCTAAACTTTCGGGCTCTCGGGCCGACCAATACCATGGTTTGGCGCGGATGGGTGAAAATTCTTCGGGCCACGGACTGCACCTGTTCCGGGGTTATGGAACGGACCAAATCCGCCTCTTCTTCAATGCTTAGAGGGGTATTCAGGAACAATTGCGTGACTTCTCGGGAAATCAGTCGTGATTGATTTTCGTGCAGGATTTCCAGGTCAAAGAGGTAACGGAATTTGAGCCGTTCGAGTTCCTCGGGTGAGGGTGGTTCGCGGCAGACCCGCACAAGTTCCGTGAGCAAAACATCCAGAAGTCGCTGCAGCGAATCTTGCGATATTGTTGCGTCGATGCTGAAGGTGCCGATGTCGGCGTATGATTGTGCATCTGCACTGATATCGTAAACAAGTCCATGTTTTTCACGAACGGTGGCAGGAAGTCGAGATGAAATTCCATCGTCGAGAAGCCTTTCGACGATGATGTCTTCGACCACCCGTTGATTCAAACCACCAGAGCCCGGCAGCATGAGTTTGAGCACATACTGGTTGTCGGAGTTGTTTTGTAAAACCAGCGTGCGCTTTTGTTTGGTGCCGAGAAAATATTCCGAACTCAATTCATTGCGCGCGGGCGAATTGGGCAGAATGTGCGCCCAGTTTTTGCCGAAGGTCGATTCGGCCATTTTTGTCACTGTTTCTGTGGGCAATCCCGAGACCAAGCTCAAAATGCACTGACTGGGGCGGTAATGCTGGGCGTGTTTGGCTTTGAGGTCGTCAAAGCTCAAGCGCGCGACGGTCTCTTCAGTGCCGATGATCGGCAAGCCCAGCGAGTGCTGTGGAAACATGCCACCCATGGCGAGCGTCTCGCAGTCGATGTTGTCGCCGGCTTCGTTGTAGTCGCTCGCCAATTCCTGGAGAATGATGCCCCGTTCTGTTTCAAGATCAGCAAAATTGGGACGCAAAAAGAACTCGGCAAAGAGGTCGAACGCCTGCTCCAATCTGCGCGATGAGCCCTTGAGCCAGTAGACGGTGTTTTCGATGGAGGTCATTGCATTTGCTTCACCTCCCAAAGATTCCATCGCGCCTGCGAGTGACACCGAGTCCGGAAAACGGTGTGAGCCGCGGAACATCATGTGCTCGAGAAAATGCGAAACACCATTATTGTCGCTCGATTCGTCGCGCGATCCGGTGTCGATGTGGACAGATAATTCAAAAGCAGCGCTCGAAGGATTTCTGCAATGCAGGAATCGTAAACCGTTGCTGAGTTTTACTAGTTCGAGCTGGTTTTTTTGCATGTTTTCAACGGTTCCTCATGAGCAGTGCTTCGGGCAGAGTCAGCAAGAGCGACAGCGTGTCGCGTTGGCTGGCGGTGAGGACTGGCAATTCTGACGTCGCGCGTGTCAAAGCGTTCTTTGCTTTTTCAACGTGCTTCATTGCCTTGGTTTGGGCAGATATGACTCCGCCCGTGCTTTGAGTGAGGTGAACAATTTCCTGGAGAGCGGAATCGCTGCAGGTTCCCTGCAGCAAAGTTTCGTTCACCAGGCTTGTCAGTCGGCCACCGGAAGAATTCAACTCTTTTTCGTTGACGATACCGCACAAAATCGGAAGGGTGACTTTGCCTGCCAACAGATCGGCACCCAGTTTTTTTCCGACTTCGGCTTCATTTCCGGCGTAGTCAAGAATGTCATCGGCAATTTGAAAAACGTATCCGAGATGGCGGCCGTAGTCGCCCAGTCGTTCGCAGGTTTCAGCCGTCAATTCGGCAAGGAAGCCGGGTGTTTTGCAGCTGGCTTCAAACAGGACGGCGGTTTTGCCACGTACCACGCGCTCATACTGTTCTTGTGTGATGTCTGCTTTCCAAAGCAGCTCCAACTGAAAGAGCTCACTTTCGCTCATGAAGCGGATGCATTCTGCGAATGTGTCAATGAGTTCGAGACTGCGTGTTTTTACCATCAAACGACACGCCGCAGAATAAATGAGGTCGCCTGCAAGAACCGCGGTTTCATCTCCCCAGATCGAGTTTGCCGTGGGTTTTCCGCGCCTGAGGGTCGAATTGTCGATGACATCGTCGTGCAACAAACTTGCCGTGTGAATGTATTCACAGACAGCTGCAATCGGCATGCGATGTGTTCCGGTGTAGTGGATGAGTCGCGAAATGAGCAGAAAAAGCCCAGGTCTGACGCGCTTTCCGCCCGCCGCAAAAATGTGGCGAAGAACGTCGTTGGTGGGTTCGTTGGGGGTCAGCAGATATTCAACAAGAAGCGGTTCGAGCATTTTGAGCTCTGACCCTGTTTCCTCAAAAAACTTTTGCATGGCGACGCCGCCTTATTTTCCAAAGAGTTCGCTTCAATTTAAACCGTTGTGCCCGAGTTGGCCGCTTTCCGCAGCGCGGCAACAGCGTCCACGGCACTGCCGCCATTGAACACCGCTCCTCCGGCAACCAGCATTGTTGCCCCAAGGTTTGCCAGGGTTCCCGCGTTGCCTAGACCCACTCCACCATCAACGACAATGTCTATCGCATAGTTCTGTGCGCGGCAAAAGTTGGCAAAGTCGCGAATTTTTGGGTGCATGGTGGTCAGATGTTGCTGACGGGAATAGCCCGGATTGACTGTCATGATGGTGACTTGGTCGAGCTCCGGAAGGAGAAATTCGATGTTTTGCCAGTGGGTTGATGGATTCAGGGCGATTCCGGCACGTTTACCAGCCTGCTTAATTCGAGTGCAAAGACGGTGTGCGTGACGGGCTGCTTCGATGTGGAAACTCAGAGTGTCTGCGCCGGCCTGAAGGTAATCGTCGAGTACGTCATCGGGGTTTGTGACCATGATGTGGACGTCGAGGTGCAGGTTTGTGGCTGCACGGACTTGTTCCAAAATCGGAACACCGATGGTCAGCAGTGGAACAAAATGGCCATCCATGACATCAAAGTGAATCGCATCGACGCCCGCTTCCTCGAGTTTTTTGAGTTCATCTCCCAGATGAAGCAATCGGGCTGCAGCAATCGATGGCGCGATTTTGATGTGTTTTGCTGTCATGGGTCAATCTCTCCTAGGATCCATTGAGCAGTGGCAAAGTTCACTCGGGTTGCAGATAGGTGTGCATGAGTTTCTTCACACCCACCACTGGAAAGCGCACTTCGATACGAAAACCATCCAGGCTTTTTTCGATGCGTTGAACGATTCCGGTACCAAAAAGTTTGTGTTTGACACGTTGTCCTTCGAACCATTCCTGCTGGCCAGAATCCTGCGCTTTGTCGGGGTCGAGTGCGTCAGCAGATTTCAGAAATGAAAAAACATCTTTTCT